>NZ_LN868940.1 GCF_001182745.1 Nocardia farcinica
GGCTGCGGCGAGGGCATCCGCTTGGGCATCGTGTGCGTCATCCAATTGGATGCCGTAGTGGATGCATGTTGCGGACAGTTTCCGGGAGCCTGGCCGGTACCGGTCGACGTGTTTGTCGGCTATGTAGGCGTCGAAGATCGGCCCGCGGACCTCGAACCCCTGGTGGTGGGTGGCGAGGATGGTGAAGTCGAAGGACCCGTTGTAGCAGGCGACGACTCGTCCTTCGGCCCAGCATGCGTACAGTTCGTCGACGATGTCGGCGATGACTTCCGGGTGTGGGCGCCCGTACTTTTCGGCGTACTCGGTGGTGTATCCGTGGATGTCGGTTGCGGCTTGCGGGATGGGGATTCCTGGGTTCGCGAGGAAGTTGCGGGCATGGACGTCGGGGCCGTCGATGCGTAGCACGGAGGCGGTCACAACCCGGTCGGTCGTGACCGACACTCCTGTGCTTTCCACGTCGAAGGCCGCGAGCGGCATGCCCAACCACAGGGTGGGCATGGTCATGTCTGCCGCCCCAGCGCTTCCAGGATGGTTTGGCCGGGCAGGACGTAGACGGCGCGGAATCCGTCGCGTCGGTTGGCTTCTCGGAGGGCCGCGAGTTCCTGGTCTCCGAAGTTCATGACTTCGTAGGCGTCGCCGCCTTCCCTTCATGTTCGCCGGCTTGGGGGAAGACGAGCCAGGCGCCGTCCATCGGGAGGGTCATCGCCTACTCCCCGTCTCGGGCGGGAACATGCCGCTGTCACCGGCGGGTGGCACGTCCTCGTAGTAGTCTGTCGGCGCGTCCTGCACTACATCGTCGTCGACATGTTCGGCGTCGATCACCTCCGATTCGATGTGGATCGGACGGTCGATCGCATCGGGCGTGAGATCAACACGCACGGCTTCGTCGTGCTCGATGGCGCGCGCGAACTCCGTGGACTTCGGCATCCACTTCGCCAGCTGCCGGACGCACGTCTTGTGCGCCATGCTCTCGAAGTTGTCCTTCCACGGCCCGTACTTGCCCTTGGACTTGGTGTGCTTCTCGCAGAACTCGACCATCTCGTCGTAGGTCATGACGAGGAACGCATGCCCGCCGGTGGTGAACTTCGCGATGGCGTAGAAGGCAATCGGCTCACCGCGGGGGCCCTTCATGACGGGCTTGTGGACGAGCGAGTCCGCGAGACCGTAGTCCACATCGAACGTGTCGTTCTCGTACACGGTGCGCGCGATCAACGACGCGATCTTGCCGGAGCGGTGCGCCAGGTCGACGAGACCTTGATAGCCGATCACCAACTGCGCGCGATTGGCGCCTTTGCGGCTACGGCCGGAGGCGTCGGTCCATTCGAACTTGCTGTCCCAGAAGGGAAGCAGCCATGCGTGACCGAGCACGCCGGGTCGCAGTCCGAGCTGTGCGCAGCTCATCAGTGATCCGAGAACCGTGGCGGGGTCACATTCGGCGAGCTTCGGGGTCTGCCGCAAGCAGGTGAGCGCGTCCCGCACGAGCTGCGCCGCTTCGGCGCCGCGGGGCATGGCCATCTTGAACTGCTGCTCCATGTCGCGGATCTGCTGCTGGAGCGATGGCGGCTTGTTGTCTGCCTGTTCGATGTGAGTGTTCTGTTCGATGCGGTCGACGATGTTGCGGGCCATCAGGCCACCTCTTTCAGGTCAAGGGTTTTGGACTGGTACTTGCGGTAGACACCGGGGTGGTCGTTCCGTAGCGCGGAAGCGTCGAACGCCTGTCGGGTCAAGTACTCGGCGTACAATTCCGGCTCGGCGTCCCGGAACTTCGCCTCACAGAAGCGGCCGTTCTTCAGCGCGACCCACGGCTCATCCCCGACCAGGAGGCGATCGTGGCCGTCCATCAGCGCGAGGATCTGGTTGCCAGCGGCCTTCTTCCGCTTCGCTGCAGTGCTCTCAGCTTCCTTGGCTGCCAAGTACTCGGCGTGAAGGCGGCTGATCTGTTGACGGGTTACGTGTAGGTCTCCGCCGACGTACGGGTGCATCCGGTCGACGGCCGCGCGGTCAGCGGATGTGCCCCTGATCGGCGGTTCCACATCAGCGACGACGTGATCGCGCCAGAACCGGTCGCAGGCGTCGACGCACAGTTCGATCAACCGGTCGTTCCGCTCGATCCGAACGATTTCCAGTCGGTTCCCGCCGATCAATCCGGCGGCATAGGCGTGGCGTGCGCCAGTCACGTACATGCCGTGGTGCAACTGGACCTCGGCATGGTCGGGGATCTGCCCATCCCACAGCGACTGCATGAACCAGGCGGTGTTTTTGCATTCGAGCAGTCCGCCGTCGGAAAATAGACCGTCCGGCGAGTAGAGCATGTGTGGTCGTTCGATCGAAGCGAGCGTGCCGGGTGTTTCGACGGTGAGGCCGAGACGTTCACAGGCGACTTCCCGGATGACCGGTTCGAGTTTGCGGCCCCAGAACATGGCCTCGGTGTCGATGCCGGAGTCCGCTGGGGCGCGGCGGGTCTTGCGGAGCCAGATCGTGTATGGGGAGTCCCAGTCGACGAGCCCGAGCAGACCAGACACTTCGGAGGAGCCGATGCCGGCGAGACGGGCTTCGAGCC
The DNA here is from genome assembly GCF_001182745.1 of Nocardia farcinica. Lineage (NCBI taxonomy): Bacteria > Bacillati > Actinomycetota > Actinomycetes > Mycobacteriales > Nocardiaceae > Nocardia > Nocardia farcinica. Next base: position 2,561 of record NZ_LN868940.1, read on the forward strand.
ATTCAGGGCTGCCGTGCTCGGTGCGCGGGAGTTCGCGAAAGAGAGCGGGGTTCATGCGAGCCCGATCCAGGGGGTGTTGGTCCAGTCGAGGGCGAGGAGGATGAGTGTCCACAGCGCGGTCAGGCCGAGGATGCAGGCGGTGATCTTCGCGTGGTCGGTGATGCGGCGGAGTGCGCTCGCCTGTGGGGGTCGGGGGTTATGATTTGGTGTGGGCATGCCACGTCCTTTCGGTGAGTTGAGGCGTGGTGTGTCGGCCCGTCCTCATGCCAGTGGGGGCGGGCTTTCTCGTCGAGGGAGCATCCACGAGGTGCGCGTTGTTGAATGCAAACTTGAGTTTAGTGTCTACACTCGGAAATGACAAGTCTGGTGAGTGCTAGTCATGCAAACGGGCACACAATGCATCACACGCGGCCTATCAGCGGTTATGCTGAAACCGACTGTGTGAAGCACTACACTGTCTAATCTGGAGTGTTTCGTTTTCGGCATCAACTCGATACCATCGAGAGGACCAAGGACCCTACCGGCAAGTAGGAGCCCCACGAGACCGAAAGGCCCCATCGTGACCAGACAGGCCGACACCAGGAGCACCCCCGTGGACACGCCCTGGTGGAGATACGTCGAAATGCTGATGAACACCCACGGCATCACTTCCTTCGCCGAATTCGCCCGGCGGATCGACGTCGCGGCCTCCACCCCGTCCGTGTGGCGCCGATCCAGCGATGCCAAACCCAACTACGACACAGTCAAACGCGTAGCCAATGAGTTCAACCGGCCCCTCTCCGAGGTCATGATCAACGCTGGACTCGCTACCCCCCAAGAGCTGGGCCAATCCCCCGAGAAACCGGAGCTGACCCTCAGCAACGAACAGCTGTACGAGATACTCGGGCAACGTCTTGGTGTCACCCCCACGCCCGCGCCGGCCAAGCGTGACAGTGGAGAGCAGAACACGAAAGCGCGACGTCAAGCGAAAACCCGCAGCAAGTAACCCCCCAAGACACAAAAAGTGGCGGGCACCCGTAAGGGTGCCCGCCACTTGCGGTTTCAGTGCTATGCCGCGGAGTCGAAGCGGGTTACCGGCGGGAAGATCGGGCACAACACCGGCACCGTCACGATCGATTCCCACACCGGCCCGTACTCCCCCTCCGGGCAGGTCGCCCACTCGCCGGTCTTCGACGGGGGCCGCATCCACGCATCAATTGCCCGTGCCTCCAATGTCGCCAGGTCTTCGCTGGTGACGTGGCTGCCTCCACACGGCCACACGTCGATGATCGCGGTGCGGCAGGAGACGGTGATTCGGCCGATGCGCTTCCATAGCTGGCCGCAGCTGTCGGGGACAAAGTTGACGGCACCGACCGGGTCACGCATCACAAGGATGCCCAACTCGATGAGTGACGGGAGGATCCTTGCTGGGTCTGGTGGGGCTGATCGAGCATCGGTGACCGGTCCTGGGGTTGGGCCTGCCGTTGTACTCGACAGGCGACTGTTGCGTGGGGGTTGCTACTGGCGAGTTTCAACGCCCCGAACGCGATGGATTGCGGTCGGGTTGATCAGCTGCGCAGGTAGCGAGGGGGCGCGAACCCTGGGCTGAGGGTTCGCTGGGGTGGGGTCATGGGCTGGCCCCAATGTGGTTGTGTTGCCCGCGGTCTCGGCTCGCCTATGAGGTCCTGCGCATTGCTGGTCCTCCCCCGACGGTGGGTCGAGAGACGCGGTAAATTGGGTGGAAACTGGTCCTTATTATTGCGGACATCGATGACTCTAGTACCCACCAGCGGGTACCGCAAGCAAATGTCGCCATCAGTTTGCAGGCGATTGGAGTACCCCGCCAACGCAGTACATTCGCGTTAGGGTGAGATGTGGAACTGCGAAGCCGAGACCTCAACCGAGCAGTCGGACGCGTGATCACCGAGAGACGCGAAGCCGCCGGCCTGACCCAACGCGAGGTTTGGACGGCGGCGGGGATGCCGAAGAACTCCTATGTGCGCCTCGAATGGAACGAGAGCGAGTGGAGGATCAACGCCCTCGACAGAGTTTGTCAGGTACTCGGTGTCTCCATTGTGGACGTCCTGCGCGAAGCGATCGACCTGGCGGACAGAGACAACCCCGGCGGCGGGCCGTGGCTCGCGGCGTTGGGGGGAGAGTAGCCCGTTTTTAGCCAACTGTCCGTTATCTGTCTGAGGGCAGGCATACCCTGCGGTTGTGTGGTTCTCGGTCGTCTTGCTCGCAGTGACAGCATTCGCGCGGCTGAGCATCTGGCGACCGCCACCACACCGCCGCCCACCCAATCTCGGGGCGTCGCGGTCGCTGACGATCGCCACGTTCCTACTCGCGGCCGGGTTCGCAGCCCAAGCGCACCCGTTCGACACCTGGATCGACACCACCCTCGGTAACCCGGTCGGCGCCGACCACGTCAGCGACCTGGCGCACACGCTCACCATCATGGCCGCGTGCGGGCTGCTGGGCCTGATTCCGTTGCGGGATCCGCGGCGGGAGCAGTGGAGGAGTCCGTGGGGAGTGTTGGTGGTCGTGTTGATGGCGGTGGCGGTGGTGGCGTCGCGGTTGGGGGCTGTGGCTATCACGGCGAACGAGTCGTATCAGAACTCGCTGGCGGTGGTGGTGGTTGCGTCGTGTGTGTTGATCGTGGTGTCGACGGTGCGGCGGCTGCGGGGTGCGCGGCTGTTGGCGGCGATGACGTTCGCGGCGTTGGCGGCATTGGGGTCGGCTGGGTTGACGGTGTACACGTTGATCGCGGCACCGACGTTCATGCAGGACCACTACGACCAGATGTTGACGGTGACGTCTGTTCCGGTGGCGGTGGGGGTGTCGGCAGCGGGCTTGTACGGGCTGTGGCTGGGATGGCGTCGGTCGTGAAACGGGGCTCGCGGGGCGTCTCACGACCGGGCCATGAGTGGCATACAGGCAGGGGGAAAGCGGGGGGTTTCTCTCCAACTTTGAGTGTCACTTTGGGAGAAAAACGGCGGGGGGACGCGGGGGCACGCGGGGGGTTGCGGGCGCTTCAAGCTTGGACAAAAGCGCTGGTCAGAGACCTAGAGAACGAAGTTCTGTCGAGGTCGCGGCACCTTGTCGTCGAGACTTCGCCATCTCTGCACAGTTCAGACCTTACTTCGCAGCTCACGAGCAACTCCAAGCGAACGGATCAACACCCGATTCCAACTTTGCTCCAAGATTGGCCGGACACAAGCTCTCCAACTCCTTCGAGAAGTCCACCGCCGGGTGCGTGTACCCCTGGTCATCAACATAGTGCCGCATCGCCACCGTTACCCCCTCGGCATGCCCCAACTGAGCACTCGCATTCCGCGGATCCCCCGTCACCCCCGCCACATGCGTGGCCGCCGTATCCCGCAGATTCCCGAACTGCAACCACTCCAACTCCGAACCACGCCGAGCCCTCAACAACGCGCTATCAGCAGTGCTCAACCGCACTACCTGCCCCAGCATGCTCACAAAGATGTGCGCATCGGCCTCAACCTCGCCCGCCATCCGCCACCACGCCCGCACCACCATCGTCAACCAGCCCGGCAACACCAGATAGAAGTCGTTCGACACCTTCGACTTCTTCGCCGACTTCCGGTACGGCTGACGCACGTACGCACCCTTACGCGCAACCATCGTGCCGCACACATGCAAGGTGATGTTCGGCAGAGATTCATCCTCCAAGCCGCGCAAATCACACCAGCGAACCGCCAGCGCCTCCCCGGGCCGCAAGCCCGTCCCCAAGATCAGAAGCACCATCGGCAGCAGATAACGCGCCCGCTTCTGACCCTCGCCGATCACCGGGCACAGCAACTCACGCTCCTCCACTGTCAACGCCCGCTGACCACCCCCACCCTGAACCGGCCGCGGCACCGGCAGCATCGGGCTGTAGTCGAACAGGTCACTGCTCAACGTGAGGAACTTGAACACTCCCGACAGGACCGTCCAATGATGCCCAGCCACCCCGGGAGAGGTCTCAGCCAGACTCTCCAGATAGTCGGCCAGGAACGACGGCTTCCCCACCTCCCCTATCGACAAATCCCCCAGCGTCTTCATCAGCTTCAACGCGTCCGGCTTCGCCAGCGGGCCGTCACCGACATAGATCGCGCGATGGAAGGTCAACAGGGACTGTTCAGTGATCTGCCCCGCCTCGGCCTTCTTCTGCTGCCGCGCATAGTAGGCGTCGAACGCCTTCGCCATCTTGTCCGTGGCCTTGAACGCCTCCTTGCCGGTGGCGCGAGTGGTCGAGCTACCCTTGCGGCGGTTACGTTCGAAGTTCTGATGCCAGTCGGCCAGGCACTCCCTCTTGGTGCGCCCCGACCCACTGGTGCGGACGTAGGCGCCATTGAATGCCCGGTGGCGGACCCGGTCCAACCGCCAGACCCCATCCACTTTCACAGGGTTCAGTTTGTGCGGGGGCGGGAGCGCGCCGGGCTCCATCGCTACTTGCGCCATGTGTCGTCCTCGATGTCCCGAAAGCTCACGCCGCCGCGCGCTGCCGCTGCTCCTGCCACGCCTGTACGTCCGTGGCCAGGTACCGATAGCGGTTGGCGACCTTGAAGCACTTCGGCCCCTTCCGCGGCTTCATCTGAGCCCAGTTCTCCAGCGTCTTCACGGAGAATCCGGTGATCTCAGCGACCTGACGTCGGGTCAACCATCGCGGTTCGGTGGACATTGGTACCTCCTGGCTCGTGCTGACGACACGTCGAACAGATCCGCGCCGGTGTGTCGCATACATACTTTAGTTGCGCATCAACACTACGCCAGCAAAAGATGCCCCTGCAAGCCCCCTCAGCCACCTGGAACCACTACGAGACGGATCGGCGCCGCTCCAGCACGCCCACGATCAGCGCGCGAGCCTTCTCCCCCGTAACCGACTGCTCAGCGAGCAGCTCGAACGCCTGCGCGTACATAGCCACCTCGCGCGGCTGCGTCACCTTCAGCTCCGCGGTGATCGTCTCCACCGTCACCAGCCGGTCGTCGAACATGACGAAATTCGTAGTCTGCATCGGAATCTCAGCCGTCGCCGGGACGATACCGAGGATCAAGCGCGGCAGACTCGACACCGCCACCAGCCGGTCCATCTGCCCCGCCATCACATCCACACTGCCCACCGTCGTCCACAACGCCTGCTCAGCGATCAAGATGTGGAAGCGGCGATCCCCCCGATACAAGAACTGTTGGCGCTCCATCCGCCGCGCCACGCCCTCCTCCACGTCGTCGACGGGCAGGCGGTGGCGGGCGGCCGAGAATTCGAGCGTCGCGCGCGCATACTCCGACGTTTGCAGAATCCCCGGGATCACCTGGGTCTGGAAGATCCGCGTGTGCTTGGTCTCCTCGGCCAGCCGCACCAGCTGGGCTTGACTACGCCCTTGCCCGCGGGCGAGCAGGCGCCGCATCTCCATGTAGGCGCCGTCGAGGTTGTGGAGGGTGGCGAGAAGGTCTTCGATTTGGTCGAGTGCGCCAGCGTGCAGGCAGTAGGCGCGGATGTCGTCGTCGGAGGGGCGCAGCTTCCCGTACTCGATCTTGGAGACCTTGGATTCATGCCATCCGGCGAGAGCGGCCATGCCGCGGCCGGACAGTCCTGCGCGGCGCCGCATTTCACGGAGGCGCCGTCCCAGCGCCTCGCGAGCCTCGTGCGGATTGGTGGTCAATGGCCCAGATAGTCGCGGTACGGGGTGGCGGTAGACCACAGGCGGTCGCGGATGCCGCGGCAGTAGGCGGCGATGTGCGGGTCGCTGGTGATCGCGAGCCCCGCGGGGCGGCCGTCTGAGGTGACGAGATTGAAGCCGACCCGGGTGTCGTCGAACAGCCACCAGTCGTCGGGTGGGATGTCGCCTGCGAGGTGGCGCGGGAGATAGCGGATGTCTTCGCCGGCGTCGACGTTGCTGCCGGTGATGGAGAGTAGCCAGCGGTGGTAGTCGGTGTGGGGGACGGTGACGACCCGGACCCGGCTGACATGGACGCCGCGGCTGGTGGTTTCGCGCATGAATCGGGTCCAGGGGCGGTCGCTGTAGTCGTCTGGGTCGGGGTCGCCGTCGAGGAAGCGTCGGAAGGCTTCGGATTCGGTGGGGGTGGTGTAGCTGTCGCGGACTTCTAGATGGAAAGCCGTGTGTCGGCATTCCCGGAAAGGGTCATCGGCTTCGTCTCCGGTCAACAGCAGCACCGTAGAACGTCCTCTCTAGCTTCGGCACCTCGATCGCGGTCTCGTCCGCCGCCAACGTCAGCTGTCCCAGTGTCTCAGCGTCGGTGATCGGTCGGCCGGACAGCGTGAAAGTACCGCGCCCGGTGTCGGTCATGGTCGCACCAATGTAGGTGTCGTGTTCGGCGAACCCGGGGAGGAGGTGGGGGATTTCGACGACACCGGCAGTGTCGGTGATCCAGCCTTGGACGAGGTAGGTGCCGCGGTCGGTGGCGTAGAGGGTGGGGCAGTCGCGGTCGGAGGAGCCGCCTTTGCCGAGGAAGGTGAGGAGCATGTTTGTTCTCCTGGAGGGGTGGGGGTGGGTTTGCGGACCGTGTTATTCCATCACCAGGGTTGTCGCAAGTTCTTGCTAGATTGTCTCGAAGTGGTGCAAGTTTTTGCAAGATCCTGGTGTGCTGGTGCACGCGCTCCCTAACCTCGCAGGTGGGGCGCCCGAGGTCAGCAGGTCAGGCATCCACTGTGGAGGGCCGGCTTTCGCTGTTCCACAGCCTCGGGCGTCCCTCTTTCTTTGTTCTCTACACGTGAATCCAGGTGGTGGGCGTGCACATCAACGAGGCGCGCGTCATGGCGGTCCTGCACTCGGTCGGTCCATTGAGTGTGCGGGAGATTGCCGAGAAGACGCGGTTGAGCGTATCGACGGTGCGGAGGTCGGTGCAGGCGTTGACCTGCCGAGGGTTGACGGCTGCCGCACCGGCGGAGGTGCCGCGGGCGTGGCAGGTCACTCGCCGCGGCCGGGGCTGGGCTGAGACCCGACGTGGCCGTGCCGTGTTGGATGTGCCGCCGATACAGACGGGAGTTGCGTCATGAGTTGGGACGCCGCGCTTTTGGACAGGATCGCTTGCGGTAACGGCTTGTGGGCGGCGACGAGTGTTGCTGCTGCTCATCATGCGATGCAGGTGCACCTGGATTGCGTGGTGGGTGAGTGCCGGGCAAAGACGGCCGCGCATCGCCTCCTCGTGGAGGAGGGGCTGTTGGTGCCGGATTCGGGGCGGGTCCGGTCGTGAGCGAGGAGCCGGGGGTCTCGATTCAGCTCGCGGATGGTTCGTGGGGTGTGGTCGACGAGTACGGGTGGATCGATGAAGAGAGCCCGGACGGTTCGCTGCCGGATCGGATTTATGAGCGGCTTCGGCATCCGTTGCAGGTGGTTGGCGGTCGACGCGATCGGGAAGGGGGTGAACGAGTGGTAGAGGTGCTTGGTCCCGGCCCTGACGGGTCGGCGAACGACAACTGGAACGAGCCCGCGAACGCCGCGGACGACGGTCAGGACTGACCGGTCAAAACAAGGTGAAGCGCCCGACCCTGCGGCTATCAGGGTCGGGCGCTTCACTTTGATTCTGGCTCGACACGCTCACGGAGCGCGTACGAGGGGACGAGTTGTTGCCGAAGTCGCAGCGGGCGGCCGTCGGCGTAGTGGACGTCGAAGTTGACCAGACCCATCCAGTCGCCTTTGGCGGTGGGGATCCAGCCGTGGAGGAGTCCGGGGACTTCGCCGGACATGTCGATGCCGGCGGTGTTGTTGCGGATGGGTAGGCCGGGGTTGCGGACCATGATGGCGTCGAGGCGTACCCATACGAGTTTGGGGCGTTCGCGGTGGCCCCAGAGGTCGTTGGTGACGGCCGGTTCCCACCCTTCTACATGCCCCGTCTCTGGTCTCGAACGCATGTTCGAGATGCTACCGCGCGCCAGCTATCAGTCAACCAATATCGACATCCGCTTACAGAACGAGCGACCCGGCGTGGGCGATCTCCAGCAGCACGTCCGCGTGGCAGGGGATTCGGTTGCCGTGCTCGTCCTCTAGCGGGCACCAGCAGGCCAGGTCACGCCCACCCAACTCGGCGCGGACATGGGCGAGCGGTTCGCCGCGGCCGAGGTTCTCCAGGTCGAGGCATCTCGGCGTCGTCCGTGCCGGTGCAGAAGAAGGTTCGCTGCCCCGTTGTCTTGTGCAGGCGGCCTTCGTACTCCCAGTCAGCGGCGACGCCGGGGACACGGATTTGAGTTTGTCCGACGACGAATGGGTTGCCCCATTTCGTGCCCCGCCCGACGTAGACGGGCGCCCTCCGGCATCTTCCAGCCCTTCGTGCGCTTCCGCTGGATGCGCTTCGGGCTACCGTTCACGCCGCGTCCTCCCCCATCAGATACTTCTCAGCTGCCCGCTCCAACGCCGTGATGTCGGGCGCGGTGTGGAAGGTTGAGGCGAGTTGCTTCAACTCGTTGTTGCGGAACCCGCCGCCGAAGTGGATGTCTCCGGCGACGACGACGGGGACGGCCTGGTAGCCGAGCATCCGCACCGTGTCGTAGGCGGCAGGGTCGGTGGTGATGTCCCGGTAGGTGTAGGGGACACCCAGGGCGTCGAGCCGCTTCGTGGTCATCGCGCAGCCGGGGCACGCGGGCTTGCCGTACACGGTGATCTTTGGGGCGGTCATTCGGTCTCCTCGATGTCGGTGACAAGTGCGCGCTGCACGTCAGCGACAGCGCGTTTCCACCCGCACGACACCAGGTCGTCGGCGGGATGAACCTCACAGCGTGGGTGGCCGGACAAGGCGGTGCGTGCGCGGTCGATGACCGCCTCCAGTGCTGCTGTTCGGGCGCTGGCTGCCTCGGCCTCATCGAGCGCGTCGAGCAGCACCGGCAGGTGGTTGAGCACCCCGGCGATCAGGGCCGCGTCGGCGGACCGCATGTTCGACGCGACCCGCTCCCGCCACCCGTCCTTGCCGGGGGTGAGGCGGTGCAGGGACTGCATGTTCGCGAAGACGCCGGTGTCGGAGGCCACGGTGAACGGGCCCGGGGTGGCCGCGGCCAGGAGCTGGCGGAGGTCGGTGGTCAGGTCGCGGATCTGCGCGCTCATCTGTCGGCCACCGCCTCGGTGTCGGTGTCGCAGTTCGGGCACGTGCCGTCCGCGTCTCGGGTGCCGGTGCACCGCTCGCACACGACCGCGGGGCGAGGTCGAAGACCTCGCAGGCGCAGCCCTCGCCGGTCCAGTGGTGGCACAGCTCGGCAGCGCACCTCATCGCCCGCCCTCCTGCTCGGCGTCCACAGGACGATGACGGGGAGGCTGATCTCACTCGACTGGCTGCGGAGCGGGGTGCCGAACTCCTCCCAGCAGAACGGCGCTCGCGCCCTGGAGTTGACACACTTGTACCACGCCAGGGAGCGTCCCGCGTCGACGCCGATCTCGCGGACGATCGAGCCGACCGGCAGCGCGTCCAACTCTTCGGGGTCGGTGATCTCGCGGGCGGGTGGACGCCAGCCAGCGGCGCGCAAGTCCCGCTCGATGTGGACGGCCACTGTGACCGGGGCGGGTAGGCCCTGGCTGAGGTCCCAGTCGGTGAAGAGATCAGCCAGCGATTGATCGATGGCGCGGTGGAGCACTCGGGGCAGGGCGGCTGGGGTGTCGCGGTCACTCGCCATCGCGGGCTCGCCATCGCGGGCCTCCGCGGTGGGGATGTGCAGGACCCGCACCGGCATGGCGAGGTCGTAGGTGCCCACCATCCCGGTGGCGGTGATCCACTCGGAGTGGTAGCCGTCGCCGTCGGTGACGCCGGGGTCGAAGTCCGCGACCTTCAAGGCGGGCACGCCGTCGTCGTCGACGATCTGGGACCCGGGCGGGAGGGCGTCGACGACGCCCAGGCGGTGCTGAATGGTGCGGGGCTGCTGCGTCTCCAGCTCGGCCGCGCGGGCGCTGGCCTCCTCGGCCTCATCGAGAGCGTCGAGCAGCACAGGCAAGGCGTTGAGCACCCCACCGATCAGGGCCGCGTCGGCGGACCGCATGTTCGACGCGACCCGCTCGCGCCACCCGTCCTTGCCGGGAGCGAGGCGGTGCAGGGACTGCATGTTCGCGAAGACGCCGGTGTCGGAGGCCACGGTGAACGGGCCCGGGGTGGCCGCGGCCAGGAGCTGGCGGAGGTCGGTGGTCAGGTCGCGGATCTGCGCGCTCATCAGTCGGCCTCCTGCACTGTGCACAGCAGGTGACGCATGCCGCGCGGAAGATCCGACCTGCCCACAGATTCGATCGCCTCGGCGCAGGTCATCAGCTGGCGGTGATCGCCGTGGACGAACCGGCGGCCCTCGGCCTCGGTGACGATCAGGTAGCCGATCGGCTCCCGCTGTGCCTCCAGCTCGGCGACGCGGGCGCGCAGCTGTCCGTTGACGTCGAGGTGCCGGATCCGTGCAGCGTTCGCCTCAGACAGCGCCGCCTCCAGCTCGGCCGCGCGGGCGCGGGCTTCCTCGGCCTCATCGAGAGCGTCGAGCAGCACAGGAAAGTTGTTGCCAGCCCACACCAGCAGGTCGGTGGTGGGTGCGGCGTCCCCCTCCGAGGACAGGACAACGCGACGTTCACCGCTGTCGAGGACCGCGGCGTAGAGGCGGGCGTAGAGGCGGCGTCCCTCGGCGGTCAGCTGACGGATCTTCATCGGCGTACCTCCAGCTGCCTGTACGCCTGCACGGGGATGTCGTAGAGGTCGGCGGCTGCGGCGACGGGATCGGTGTGGTGGCCGGGCACGACCAGCCCGAACCGGTGGCGGGTGCCGTCACGCTCAGGTGACCCGTTGGTGCACAGCAGGATCCGGGCGGGCTCCTCGAACATGTCGGAGAGGGTGTCAGGCAGGTCGTAGAGTGCGAGCGTGTGCGGGGCATTGCCCGGATCGGGTACGGCGTCGCCTACTTGCCTCATGCCGGATGAGGCGATGAAGACATCCCAGCCCATGCGCTCGATCGCGCACCTGCGCACCTCGGCATTGGGCTCACGCAGGATCCGCGCGGTGTCCCATCCGGTCTCGATCAGGTCGGCGGGCACGCGGGTGCCGTGCCAGGCGTGCACGGCGAATCCGTCCCGGTACAGCACGGCCGGTCCGGCCGCGCTGTGCAGGCGTCCGTCTTTGTCCCGGCTGATGACGGACGGGCGGTCGGTGAGGACGACCGCATCGCGCATCGGCCACCACCAGCCTGCCGAGCGCTCGATCTCGACCAGTCCGTCCAGGCGTGAGACGTCGATCCCGAGCCGGCCGAGCGCGGCGTAGAAGGACAGCCAGCCGCATTCCCATCGGCCGAGCGCGCCGGTGCACCAGTCCTCCACCTGGGCCCACACCTGGTCCCCCACCTGGGCCCACACCTGGTCCCCCACCTGGTCCTCCACCTGGGCCCACACCTGGTCCTCCACCTGGGCCCACACCTGGTCCCCCACCTGGGCCCGCACCTGGTCCCCCACCTGGGCCCGCACCTGGTCCCCACCTGGGCCCGCACCTGGTCCCCCACCTGGGCCCGCACCTGGTCCCCCACCTGGGCCCACACCTGGTCCCCCACCTGGGCCCACACCTGGTCCCCCACCTGGTCCTCCACCTGGGCCCACACCTGGTCCCCCACCTGGGCCCACACCTGGTCCCCCACCTGGGCCCACACCTGGTCCCCCACCTGGTCCCCCACCTGGGCCCACACCTGGTCCCCCACCTGGGCCCACACCTGGTCCCCCACCTGGGCCCACACCTGGGCCCACACCTGGGCCTGCACCTGGGCCCGCACCTGGGCCTGCACGCGGGCCGAGGTGCGCGGGGGGTGCGGACGATGGCCTGGCCGATCGCACCGGCAAGGGGGGAGTCGAGCCAGATCACCAGCCGGGGCGGCTCCAGACCGGCCGCCGCGTACGCTTTGCGGACCCCGGCCTCAGCAGCAGCGCGGTCGGCAGGCTCGGTAGACAACCCTGCCCGAATCCACTCGTCGCGGATCACAGGCAGCATTGCGGCCTGCTCGTCGGTCAGCTGATCGATGCGCATCAGTCAGCCACCATCCGCCACTCGTCGGCCAGCTCCCGCTGACGCCGCACCTGATACGTGCCGGGCAGGATCTCCAGTCCGCCGTGCTCCTGATGGATCAGCACCGCCGTGCTGCCCTCCGGCACAGTGAGCAGTCCGAGCAGCACATCCCCGGCCCCGGCCGGGGTGTGGGGGGTGTAGAAGCAGGGCCGGACGGATGCAGGGTGTGGGTGTGGCTGCTGGCCTCCGATGCCACGACCACGACACGAGAGGGCATCACGGTGCGGGCCGGGGCGAGCGTGACACGCAGGATCAGCACATCGCCCTGCGCGGCGGCACGGGACACGCGCGGGATCTCGGCGGTGTGGTCGAGCCAGTCGTGGACGGTGACGCCGGTGAAGGCGACGGCGTCGGCGAGAGTCTGCATGAGGTGAATTTCCTTTCGTAGGGCAGCGGGCGGGTAGTAGCCGGACATGGTCAGTGCGGGTATCTGGTCAGGCATCAGCCGCCTCCTGCTCGGGCGTCCACAGGACGATGACCTGCACGCGCTGGCGTGCGGCGTGCTGGAGAAGCCACACGCTGTGGGTGCGCGG
>NZ_LN868941.1 GCF_001182745.1 Nocardia farcinica
ATGGCCGGCCGGGGCGGTCGTGCGAACCTCGCCGACCTGGTTGGTTCCACTGGGAAGAACTCCACGGTCGACGGTGTGAACGCACGAGCCAGTTCGCCTGCAAAAGGGTCGACACCCGAGGTGGTGGTCAATGGGGCGCCACTGGAGATCAAGCTGGAAGATCTCGTGGCGAATCCGTTGAACCCGCGCGAGATCATGGATGTGGACGATCTCGCTTCTATCATCGAGATTCAGCTGCAACCGGCATTGATCATCGGCCGAGAGGCGTACCTGAAGCTCTGGCCCGAGCTGGAGTCGGAGCTGGGTGATGCCAAGTATGTCGTCATCAACGGTTGCCGACGTCTGGAGGCTGCCCGAAAGTTCGGCCGGACGACCCTTGAGTGCGTTCGCAAAGACGAAGTCGCTGACTCGAGAGCGAGTCTGCGAGCGGCGTCCATCCGAGAGAACGTCGAACGGGAGAACCTCGACGTAATCGAAGAGGCGAAGGCCGTCGAGGCGTTGGTTTCGGACTGCGAGGGCAACGGAGCGCGGGCCGGGCAGATCCTCGGCAAGACGAAAATGTGGGTGTCTCAACGCCGGGCGCTTCTAAAGCTCACACCGGAGCTTCAGGCGAAGCTTCGGGCGGGCGAGCTTGCTATCCGAGAAGCCCGAGAACTCGGCCGAGTTCCCGCTGAGGAACAGGTCGCCCGCTGGAAGGCTCAGCTGGAGAAGAAGGAGAGGGAGCAAGAGGGCGAGACGTCGGAGTCGAATACGTCGAGGCGCGATGTCGACACCGTGAAGATCGTCAAGACGCTCAAGAAGTGGGACGCGGACACTGCGGTTCTCGCCTCCGCGCTCTTCGTGCATCTCGATCGAGGTGGTGTGCACGAGTTGATCGAGCAGCTAAATCAGATGGCTACGTCGAAGGAAGGCGAGTAGTTCCTCGTCCTCTGTGTGGGAAGTTTCGGGGCCGGTAGACCAATGGTCTACCGGCCCCGACTCAATTCACGTGATCAATTCGTCTAGTCGCGCGATGCGCTCCATGCGGTAAACCGCGGTTTACCCGGAGTGTCCGTGACTGCTGCCGGTGGCCCGCCGTCTCTGGACCTTCCGTCGGGTCCGACGCATGGAATGCGAGCTGTTGGCGAAACTTCCCACACAACCTCTTCGGCGAGTAAACCGCGGTTTACCGTATGGCCCCACACCCGGCCATCGGCCACAGGGCGAGAACTTCCCACACAAACTTCAATGGGGGTAAACCGCGGTTTACCCCCACATCGCCAGCACTCGGTCGGCTTCCGCTTCTGCCGCATCGAGCAGGGCTTCGACGTCAGCCATGGATTCCACTGCGCGCCGCCGGGCTGCGAGACCATGGTCAAAGTGGTCGTTACCGAGGGGTGGGCACTGGCTCTCGAAGGTGGGGTCATGGACGAGGTCGACGCCGTCGTCTCGACGGCGTTTCCGTGGGCGATGGGTTGGCACTCTGCCGAGAATGTGCGCGGCGGTGATTACCCCGATCGAGCCGGGGGTGAGTGGCGAGGGATCGAGAGCCGGGCTACCGTCCCGGTCGAGGGCAAAGAGCAGCGGGCCTGTGGTGTGGGCCGCAGCGGATATGCGCTCAGGGAGCGTCTCGCGCTCGAGGTGCTGCTCCAGGAGATAGGTCGCGGTCGGCCGGTGCACGACAGCGAGGACTGCCGCCCAACGTCGGAAAGCGGCGACGGGGCAGATCGCGCGGTCGTCAGCGGCACGAAGGACTACGAGGGGCCCGGCGCCGATCTCGATGCGGTCCGAGCGGATCGCGACCTCGGATCGGTCAAGTCCTGCGATGAGCGGAAAGGAGAGGCCGGAGCGGGCTAGGTGGAGCAAGACCGCGTCGCGGCGGCCGAATAGCCCCGCAGGCCAGCCCCAGGTAGGAAGGTTCGGCAGGGCCGCTTCGATTAGTCCGTGAAGCCGCTCGGTCCTGGCGGCGCGGGCAGGATTCATCAAGTTGCGGACGTATGGTGATCGGCCGGGTGCGGGAAATCCAGCATTGCGGTGCGCCCAGTTGATGGCACTGAGGCGGCCTCGTTGGGTTGACGGTGCCGCCGGCGCGGACGCCAGGTACTCGCCGACCGCGCTCGGGTCGGCGGGCATCGGCGTATGGCCATGCACGGCGCACCAGTCAGCGAAGCGGGAGTAGTCATAGCGGTAGCGCGCGGTGAGGGCATCGCTCACCATGGCAGCCGGGTGGCGGCGTTGCCGACCAGAGGAGCGTGTTCACGGGCATACACCCGGAGCATGGAGACTGACTTGTGTCGGGTTTGGCGCTGGATCTCGTAGTCGCTGGCGCCGAGTCGGTAGCCCTGCGTAACGAAGCCGCTGCGAAGGGAATGGCCCGCGAATAAGGCTGCGGTCTCTTTGTCGTACCCGACTGCCATTAATCGGCGGCGCAGCATATCGCCGACGGCTTCGGCCGTCAGCGCGGTAGATGCGATGTTCCCGTGGCGGTCGACCGCACGGAAGGCGGGGTTTCGCGAATTGGTGAGTTCGGGCCAGCGGCCGCGGCATACGTGCCGCTCGCAGTAGTCGTCGGTCTTGTTCAGCAGCTCCTGCACAGCAATGCGACCGCCGGCGTCGCGCGCTGCCACGAGGTCGAGCCAGCGCCGCCACGCGCACGGCGGGCATGTTGCGGGCTCGCTGCCCCGTGGGAGTGCGACCACCACTTCCTCTTCCTGCGATCCCTTCGAGATTCGCAGCCGGACGTGGAGGCCGTCGAGCCTGTGCGGAGTGATGTCCTCAAGCCAGCGCTCGGTCATCTCCGAGGCACGGAACGCGCCAGTGAACCCCATCAGCAGCAGTGCGGCGTCGCGGTGGGCGGCGATGCGCTGAGCGTCGTTCACCGCCTGGCGGCGGGCCTGGGTGACGAGCTCGCGCACGTCGTCGACGAGTACCGGTTCGGCGCGTTTGGGGCGGCGCTCGCCCTTCTCTCGGCAGGCCCTCCGGATGCCGGTCAGTACCTCGGCGACGATCCGTGCCGAGCCCGGATGCGGGTAGCCGGCCGCCCGGTGGCGGTCCCCGATCGCGGCAACCCATCGGGTGAGGGTCGGCGGAGCGTAGCGGCGTCGTCCTTTGCTATCGCGCAGTACGGCGGCTTCGCTGATGTAGAGGGCCACGGTGAGTGGATGGGCGGGCAGCGCCTGGTGCCCCTGCGTAGCGTTCACCGCGCACCAGCGCTCGAACCGCCGCCAGTCCGTCGCGTAGGAGCGAATCGTGTTGCGGGCCTGGGCGGTGGCGGTGGACTCCCCGATGAGCCGGAGATCCTCGCTTGACAGCGACGGCAGCGGCGCCAATGCCAATTCCGCGTCGGAGTCCACATCGGCAATTCCAAGAGGCGTCAGCACCTCCCGAATGCGGTCGATCTCCGCGTCGGCCAGCGCCGGTGCTGCCGCCTGGCGGTAGACCTCGATCTCCTTGCCGGTCATGTGGAGGAGCTTAGCCGTGTGGGCCGACATCCTCACTGGCACAAAACGTTCTGTGTCGGCGGATTGGAAGAGGCCCCGAAGTGTCGAGGTCAGTCGGTCTGCGCCGTCGTGTTATCCAGGCCAGCGGGCAGCGCGCGTTCGAAGAACCCGTCGTAGACCTCAGCCGGGAGCGTGCCCGACACGCGAAGGCATTCGCGGAGCGTGCGTGCGATAGTGCCCCGGCTGAGTTGCAACTCGGGCGAGCGGTCGGCTTCGCCGACGACCTCACCGACCAAGCTTCGTGCGCGCGCCGGGTTGTGCGCGATGAGCCAGTCCAGGTTCCTGGCGACAGGGCCCGCGATCATGATCCAGTCGCTGGAGGGGCGTAGCCGCTCTCCCCGCCGCAACTGGTCGCGCAGCGCGTAGAACAGGGTGTCGCGCTGGTTGTCCATGCCCGCGATCCGGTCGAGGTCGTTGACCACGAAGAGCGCGAGATCTCGGGCGACCGCGGTGACTTGCTCCTTGTTGCGCTGTCCGATGACCCACCAACGCCGTCGTTTCGGGACGCCCCAGAAGTAGTGGGTGTACTCCTCCGTGAGCCGGTCGAACAGCGCGGCGATTCCGCGTGGCATCGGATTGTCGGGGCTGGTGGCGAGTACCTCCCCGATCCCGGCGGCTGACCGCTCACGGGCTTCGACCCAGTCGGCGGCGACAGGCCGGGACCACAATGCCCTGCCCCCGAGGACCAATTGAGGGTCGGGCAACAGCCCCTCCCCGCGAGCGCGATATCCGCGCACAGTGCCCGGCGCCAGTCCCGCCATGGCCGCGAGTTGGGTGGCGTTGATGAGCTGGTCCGCGCGGCCAGTTCGGGGGCATGCAGACTGACCACGCAGTCTTCGAGAGGGCGGCCGTCGCTGGTCCGCAAGTGCTCCCAGAGCGCGAGATCGTCGAGCCAGTGCGGTGATCCCTCGCTGTCGAGTTGGACATCCTCGACTGAAAGCAGGCGGCCGCGTCCGGGATCGGCTGGGGCGGACGCCAATTGCTGTGCTGCTGTGACAGTTTCGGCGTTGGCGACTTGCCGAAGGGCGTAGCCGCCGGCGACGGTGTCGACCACTTGCCGCGGGCGGTACCAAGATGTGCCGTCCCACCAGTAGCCCCCGGACCGGAACAGCAGCGGCGAGGGTCGGCCTGCGTCCCAGGCGGCCCAGAGTTCATGGAGGCCCGCAGCGTCCTCATCGCGCACCAGCAAGACGGTGCGCCCGTGGTCGGGATGGTAGTGGATCGACCATGCGAACTCGGGACGGCGTGGATCGGTGGTGAACGCCCACCAACGCTGGCCGCCGGTGCTGTAATCGAAGCGGCCCCAGGTCTTTTCGTCACGTCCCCGGCCTACCCCCTCGATGTCCTCCGGGTCGTCTACGGGTATGTGAAGGTCGTCTACGAACGGCAACGACGGAACTGGATGATCGGTGCTGAGCCCGTTCGCGAGCGGCACAACTCCCAACATGCTGACCCTCTTTCCTGAGCGTTGTAATGGTGCAGCGTAGGCGCTGCACCATTACAACGCAACCACCGCGCTCGGAGCTGCGGACGCCGCCGGATTCAGATGTTTTCGATACACTCGAATAACTAGAACTTTCGACAGGAGGAGGTCTGAACCGATGGAACTGGCGACGTATCCCCAGGTGCCGGGGCAGCTGGCCCTGTGGGAGCCCGAAGTCGAGCAGCCGCCCGCACGGCCGTCACATCCCCACCGGCCGGCCGGACTGCACACCTGCCCCAACCCGGAGTGCGGCTACCCCGCGAAGGGGGAAAGCGCACGCGGGCGCCTGCGAGAGGACGTGAAGGTCGTCTGGCTCGTACCCGACCCCGACCAGCCGGACACCCCAGCCGAGCGCCGCTACTGCAACCGCTGTCGCCCGCGGCCACCGCAGCAAATCGCCGATGTCGAGTGCGCGGCCTGCGACCATGGCGGGCCGCTCCTTGTCGGGGCACTCGCGATCACGCTGCGCGCCAAGGGGAAAGTCCCCACCGCCGTCCTCACATGGTTGATGGACCAGGGGTGGCGCGAGCAGGAGGGCGGGGGGCTCCTCTGTCCCGACCATCCCGCCCACCGATAAACATCTAGTTATACAGCTATTGCGACTTGAGCATTGATTCTGGCCAGCGCCGAATGCCCCACCGAGCGTGGCGCACGGCTCGCGGCCCAGATACAGCCGTGCCCCGGGCGGCATGCTCAGCAGAGGCGGACCCGGGGCGTACGGGAACACGGTAGGCGGCCCGAGAACTTCCGGTCAACCTAATTTTCTAGCTGCGGCCCCGCAATTCAAAACGGCCGTTTTGGAATGCCGGGCGACCCGCTGGCCCGCGGCCGGGCGGGACCCCGGGGCTATTCGGCGGACTGACGCAGGTGCGGGCGGGTCAGGCCCTTCCCGCGCCGCTCATTGAGTATCTCGACGACTCCGCGTGTGCGGTACACGGTGCGGGCCCCGCGGTCCTCGTGCTCGACCTTCTCGTCGAAGGTCTCGCGATATTGGGTCACGGTCTTGCCGTCGACGCCGAGCAGGCGGGCGATGGCGCCGAGGGTACGGAACTCGTCGGGCCCGTCGGGCATGAGGAAGGGAGCCGGCCGGTTGGCGGCTTCCCAGCGCTCGGCGAAGGCGTCGAGTTCGTCGGAGTCGTACTCCGGGGCGGGGGTGCCTTTGCCGGTGCGCGGGCGGGGTTGCTTCGGGGCCGGGAAGTCGTCGCGACCGGTCCAGTTGTTGCGGATCGAGCCATAGCTGCGGCCGCGCTGTTCGGCCCATTCCTTCAACGTGATCAGGGTTCCCACGCCCTCATTGTGGTCGGAGGCAGCTCCGGCGTGGTGGTCGGCTGTCGGCGCGGTGGGGATCATCGTCGCTTCTTCTCTCTCGCGGTGGCGGGGTGTCGAAGTGTCGAATCAGGGCGATTCGCTTGCTAAGCTTGGCGATGCCCTTCTTTTGCGAGTGGGGCACTTTCGGGCGGCCTGGCGTGTCCGAGCTGCGGTCTTCGCGACCGAGGCTTCGCCGGCCGCCCGAGCCATGTCCTAGGAGCCCTCCAGGAACGCCGTGAGCGCCGCTGCGGCGGCGATGCTGGGTTCGGGCTCCCCGGCGTGCGGCCAGTCCTCCACGTGCAAGCTCAGGTCATCCCAGAGCTTTCGGGCTTCGGCGATCAGCACGGCCCGGTCGATACCGGTGCGGCCGTTCACCCACTCGGCCAAGTTCGGGCAATAGTGCTCCCCGGCCCAACCCTCGGCGATGGCCCTGGCCTCGTACGCGGTGATCACGGTGTCGAAGCTGCCGTCGGTGTAGATGCGCTGGGCGACCGCTTCGTAGACGCTGGGCACCGTTTCAGTGGTTTGCCAGACACGCACCTCGGTGGTGAAGGTCAGCACGTCACCGGGCATCTCCTCGTCGCGACGGTCGAGCCAGAACGGTGCCACCTCGGCTCTGGGGACACTGGTCAGGCTTTCGCGGTCGATGCACTTGTTGCCGTACATGCCGGAGGTGCCGGTGTAGTCGATGCTCCCATCGGGATCGAGAATGAAGCCGTAATCGGGGTCGTCCCCGCAGGCGAACAACTCGCCGCTGTAGGCAGTGACCCACAAACGGGAGCGGTACCCGCCGGGGTGAACGAGGATATCGCCGGTCCAGGGGCTGGTGGGCCCGGCCGCACGGGCCACGACGCCGCGGCGAGCGCGGGCCTCATCGGCGGTGGTCCAGCGGGAGCGGTCGAACATCGTGAATGGCATCGGAGGAAGTCCTTCCGGAGAAGTCATGGGGGCCAGGGGTTTCAATCGCGGATGGGGTTGCGGGAGTGGACGAGAAAGGAAGGGCCAGGGAGGGGGCCCGGTGTGCGGGCCCCCTCCCTGGTGGATCACGCCGCCGGGGTGTAGCGGTCGAGCTCTTCGCCGGTGATGGCCTCCACCAGCGCAGAGATCAAAATCTCGGCAGCGGGCGGGGTGACGGCGTTGCCGAGCTGGCGCACCCGTTGGCGCTTGTTGCCGAGCACGATGTAGTCCTTGCGGAACGCCATCGCGTCCTGGATCTCGTGCGGCTCCAACATGCGGAACCGAGTGTTCTCGATGTCGCGCTCGGTGATCATGTCGACCAGAGCGAACCGGTCGCGGGTGCTGACCGTGCCCAGCGGTTCGGTGGCGGGCCGGGCGGTGCCGGTGCTGTAGTAGGGCAGCAGCAGCGTGTTCCACAGCTCGGGCGACATCCCGGCGGGCGGCGTGACCAGGCCGTGGTGATTGCCGCTGGCGGTGACGGTGGCCAGGGCCTCGGTCACCGGACGCGCGTCCGAGGAACCGCCGCGCAGCTCGGCGACGAAGGGGAGGAACGCCACCGCCGTCTCGTTGCGGGTGGTCTGGGTGCGCAGCGGCATCGAGGCCAGCTGGGCTTCCTTGCCGTCGCGACCCTCCATCGGAATCATCAGCGGCGGCGGCACGACCAGGCCGTGGTTGGAGCCGTCGGCAACGACCGTGGCGAGGGGTTCGTTCAGCCCGATCGTGCGGGGGCGGTCCGAGCGCAGCAGCGCCAGGAACGGCTGCGGGATCGCGAGCCCGTCGTTCTCCCGGGTGGTGCGGGCGGCCATGGGCCCTGTGACCTGGGTGGCGTCGTCGCGCCAGGTTCCCCCGGCGGGGACCATCATCGGCATCATCGAGGCGTAGCGGCGCATCCCGACGCGAATGCGTTCCATGGTCTTGGGAGCCAGAGGCTTGTCCCGGTCGCCGATGCGGGTGCCCGGCAGGGTCCAGTCGATCGCGGCGGCCGCCGGGAGCGCGGGCGGCTCCACGATCGAGTTGCGGCAGCTGACGCGAGGGCAGCGGTACACGTACTGGGTGCGGTAGCGCCCCATGTCGGCATTGGGCTTCTTGAAGACCTGGAGGGCGCTCACCCACTCGTCGCAGGCCAGGCAGTACGACAACGGGCGGAGCCACTTGTTCCAGTCGGGCTCGCGGCCGAGCTTGAGATCCCAGTAGGCGACGTAGAGCCGGTCCCGGGACTGCGGGGCCGCCGGAGTGCGAACCGGCTGGGCATGGCTGGAGTTGAGGGCGATGACCTTGACCCCGTAGCCCAGGGCCCGGATCTCGCCGATCCAGCGGTTCCACTGGTCCCACTGACGGACCTCGACCACGTTCTCCACGACCCCGGCGCGGACCCGGCCACCGCGCTCGATCACGCCGCGCAGGTACATCGGGACCTCTTCCATCAGCGCCCTGCTGCGGTCGGCTTCCTCATCGCGCTGAAGGTCGAGGAGGTCACCTTGGAGGGTGTTGTCGTAGTCGCGCTTCTTGCCGCGCGCCGAGGACCACTGCGGGCACTCCGGCGAGGCCCAGAAGATATCGGCCACAGGCCATTTCACGATCTGTTCTTTGGCCTCTTCGGTGCTCAGGTCTCCGAGGAAGTGATCGGCCTCGGGGTAGTTGGTGGCATGGGTCTCGATGGCCTTCGACCAGTGGTTCGCCGCGCGGGTGACGCGCACACCGGGCACCTTCGATGCGCCCTGAGTGGAGCCGCCAGCGCCGCAGAACCAATCCATCAATTCGAGCATGGGAATCGTCCCTTCGTGATTTGCGAGTGGGTCGAAGAAGGCGGGGTGTCCGGTCCCGCTTCCTTCTATGTCATATATTACCCGTTAAAGTTGATCGAGGTCAAGAACTTTCTTGACGTGTCTTTTATCGAAATTATCTGTGCGGCAACAGCTTTCGATTCTCCTGCCGACCTGGGGATCGGGGCCGCAAACGCTACCGATACAATGGATGTTTTAGATACACTGGAAGTGTTCGAAAAGTGCCCGCTCCCCGCGTTCGCCCACGTCAACGGAGCCGGAAGGGCTCGACAACGGCGTCGGGCCCAGCGGCGAACCCGCGAGCAGACACCGATCACACGAGAACCGCTGAGCGCTCGCGCGTCTCGGACCGGCCGCATACGTCGGAACGAGGTGGAAGACTTGCGGGCGAACGAGGCGTGGCCGACGCAACCGAACGATGGAGCAGCCGATGACCGATGCCAGATCCGACCCCGCCGCACCCGAGGCGAGCCTCGGGGACCTCCAGGCCGAGGCGATCACCCTGCTCACCCGCGTCTCGAGGATGCAGCGCTCCCGTCCGGCGGCGAACGGCGCTGCGGCCGCCCGCGCGACCGATCCGATCGACTTCGCCGAATTCGTCACCCAGGTGATGGCCGGAGTGGCCGCCAACCGGGGCGGCGTCGCCGTGCTGGCCGGTCGGCCCGGCAGCTGGGAGGCCGACAAACTGCGCGACATGCTCTACAGCACCGTCGGCGAGGACGAATGGGCGCTGGCCGAGCACCGCACCGAACCCGTGGTGATCCCGCTCGCGATCGAGGAAGTCCTGATCGACGCCGGGGAGCCCGAGGAATACGAACCCGAGGACCGCGCCCAGGAGATCGTCCGGCGCGCCCAGACCGCCGGCCTCAGCGTGGACGAATGGCTGACCCGCTGGAACGGCCGCGAACCGGTCTTCACCCGATGGCGGCCGTTGATGAAGCCCGAGGACCACTACGACGAGCAGGTCAACGCGGTCGAGAACCGCCACGACGATGCCTACACCGCCCTCGAGGCCCGCTACCCCGAGGACACCGACTACAGCGTCTACGCCGCCGAGGCCGAGCAGCTCGACGCGCAGCGTGACGCCGAACTCGCCGCGCTGCGGGAGCGGTGGCGTCGGCGCTACCAGCGCTACGCCACCGCATTCGAGGCGGCCGTGCGGGCCAAGGCCGACGAGCTCGGGGTGCGGGTACCGCTCGAAGTCCAGGTCGAGACGGACCCGGACCGAACCTGGGACGCCCGCCAGAACATCGCTCCCGGCTGGGCCGACGCCGACCGGCTCGCCGTCCGCCTGTACGAGCACGCCCGCGAAGTCACCCCCACCGCCCTTCTGACCACCGACGAGCCCGACACCGAAGGCTGAGGCCCCATGACCGCCGAGAGCGCCCCCAAAACCCCACCGGCACAGCGGGTTCTGACCGTCGGGCAGATCCGCGAAGCCCTTGCACAGTTCCCCGACGATCTCCCGCTGATGGTGTGCGTTCCCGTCGACGACGACACCTACGAAAGCTACGGAGTCACGATGGGCCCCTACCACCAGCGGGCTGACTGGGGCGACGGGCTCGGCCCGGTCGCTGACGAACGCTACGTCGCCATCGACGCCATGGCGTACTTCCTTGCTCTGCGAGAGGAGCTGGAGATCACCTCCGCCGACTCGGTCGCATCCGAGCAGGAGGCCGGACTGTGAGCACACCCCGGAACCCGTCGAGTCGCGAAACCGCCACCACCGGAAGGGAACTCGTCAAGTACGAGCCCTACCTTGAGCTCGTCTCGCGGCTGTGGTTCGCGGCGGCCGTGAACCCGAACCGCCTCGCCGAGAAGATCGCGAGAACGACCCGCTTGAGCCGCAGCAGCTCGGTCATTTTCGTCGACGAACCGGTGACCTGGGAGACGCTGCCGCAGCGGCTCGCCGAGCGCCGACGCGACTACGCCGGGTACTTCGCGTCCCTGCCCCCGGTGGAGGCCGCCGCCTCTCGGCGGGGCTTGCTCCAGCGGCCCACGCCGGAGATGGAGGCTACCGTCGCGGAGGCCGCCGCGCGGGTCTTCGCGCGGAGACAACAACCCGGCCCGGCTCAAAAATCCCAGCGCGCCAACGACACCCACGCATCCGAGGGGGAACACCGATGAAGGATCTCACCGCGACCGACCGACGCTTGGGCGAGGCCCTGGCCCAGCGTGACGAGGCGGCCCTGTCCAAGGTGGCCGACGAATTCGCCGCCGCCGGGCTGCCCGCCATGGCGCAGCTGTTGCGCGACCGCGGGACCGCAGGCGCAGCAGGGTTGCTGTCGGGGTTGACCGGGTGGTCGGTTCCGTCGGCGCACGGAGTCCGCCATCACCGTCACGGTGACGTAACTCCCGAGGGTCGTAGGTCGTGACGGAGTCATGGCACTGTGAAGCGTACGGACCCGAAGGTGTCGAAGTCGGGGCCCGGTGTTTCGTCGCGGGCGAGCTGCACGAGCGGGTCTGCACCGATCCGGGCGTGTGTCACCGGACGATGGTGGCAGAACGCCAGAGGGTTTTCCGGCGGATGAACGAGTTGGCCGCCGGTGGGTCGCCGTGGGCGGCCGACTTGGCGCAGGAGTTCGCCAGCCCCGAGCGGATTCTCGGCGGCACGGACGAAGACCCCAGTTCCTGATTCGGCCGTGGCCACGCGTGTGGGATGCCGCGTCTTTGGCATACTGGCTGCGGGCCGTGGCGGGCGGCCCTACGGCCTGCTGATGCAGCGGGAGACCCCGTTGAAGAAGCGTATCGCTCCACCCGCCCACTAACATTGATGCCCTGCTGACGCTGATATGGAGCTGAACTGGGCAAATGCGGTTCTGGCTCCGGATAACTGCCATTATCCGGAGTGACACCAAAAAACACTACGGTGAGATACCCCCGCGCGGAGCACCTTTAGATACATTAGAATAAATGGGCATGGCGGGAGCGCGATACCCGCGTCCACCAGCGGCGAACGCCGCCGGAGGAGATGACCCAGAGCGACGGGGGAGAGGGGAAACCGATGACCAAGGCAAACGACCCGGCGGTAGCGGCGGACGCGGAAGGCTGGCGGCTCGATCCGGTGCGCCTGGACTGGGATACGGTCCTCCTCCGCGATCCCGCATACCGTGATCCTGCCGAACTGCTGTTCGCGGGCAAAACGATGGGGATCGGCGGAATTGCCGCTCTGGTCGGCGTACCCGTCACCGCCTTCCTGGCCCTGCTGACGGACTGGGCCTCGTGGTGGTGGTGCATTCTCGCCGCAGGCATCCTTATCGTATCCGGGCTGTCGACCGCAGCGATCGGAGCGGCCTTGGATCAGCGGCAGATGGAGAAGGCCACGCTGACCGGGGCAAGGCTGAAGGTATTGCCGCCGGCCCTCTGCCGTCCGCTGGCCCGCGCGATTCTTGCCATCGAGGACATCAAGTCCGGCCGGGCATTTCGCGAGAAGTATCTGGGCGAGCTGGAGCTGAGCGCAACGGCCTGGCAGATGGCGCAAACAGCGCTGCGCGGAGGAGAACTGGTGGCGGCGCGGACCGAGCTGCTCGACGCCGAAGAAGGAGTCATCTCGCCCGCCGACCGTGTTGCGGCCGAAGCCGCGCAGCGGACGGTCGACGAGCTGGTCGAGGGCCTGGAGCGTGACGCCGAAGCCCTGGCCACCGCAGCGGCATCGGCCCGGACGCTGTCAACGGCGCTGGAGGACACGGAGGCGCGCGCACTGGCGGAAACCGAGCGGGAACGAATCTCCCGCCAGCAGCTCGCGCGCCGACACCGGCTCGACGCGGCGCTCGCTGCGGTCCGCACCGCCGACGAGGCCAATTCCCCTGACACCGCAGATCTCGCGGTCGCCCGCGCCGCCGCCTACGCCGAAGTCATGCAGCTCGGTGGGACACCTACCCCCGGCCTGGTACAGCCGGACTGACGCTCAGGAACCCCACCGGTTCAGGCCGCGGTAATCTCGAACAGGGTCAGCGCCGCGCTGTTAGCGTGTTGTTCGGCACGCTCCTTCACAGCACAGGTTGGGCCGATCCCCGCGCTCACCGAAGCCGCCGAAAGCAGCCAGCCGTGGCAGCGGCGGCAGTGCACGACGAGCCGCACCGTCGGCTGTTCCTGGTCATCGGTCTCGGTCGCGGCCATGTTCGATCTCTCCTCCGGCCGGGTGGGTCTCTCCCAGGGTGACACAAGTGACCGACAACTCCGGCACGGTAGGGACGGCAAGGTTTTGGGTCGTTCCGTCCCGCAGAGCATGGGGCAGCCGGGCCCGACTTAAGGGAGGTCAGACCGGCAGGGGGTCGATGCGGTCGGCGGCGTAGTGGTAGAGCCGCCAGACCGATTTCGAGAGCAGCTCCCGGTCGGCGCAGCACACGGTCGCCAGGGCCGGACGGCCGTCCTTGGTGGTGGGGTAGCGGCCCTGGTCGCCGTTGCGGTCGTGGCGTTCGAGGTCGCGGACGAAGGCAACGATGTCGCGCTCGGTCTCCCCAGTGCCGAGCAGCGGATCACCGGCCGCGGCGAGGGCGTCGAGGAATGCGGTGAGAACGTGGCTCGACCTCAGCGCGGGGATGCCGGAGTAGGCCGGATACAGCGCCTTGAGCGACAACTCGGCGAGCTGACGCGACAGGAAGAACGCCGGCTGCGCGGCCCCGGCGTCGATGGCGGCTTGGGCGGCCGAGGCGAATTCGAACAGCGTCGTCGAGGGCGCGTTGATCGGATGCTCGCGGGACATGCAGAGCACGTCGTCTCGGCTGTCGTGGTCGACCGTGGGGTCGCCGAACGGACTGATGTAGGCCACGGACGGGAATTCTGCTCCCCGATCCGGGGCGGGGGAAGCGGTTTTCGCGGCCCGTGCTGAGGCGGTCCGCGCCGTCTCCGGCACGCGGCCGTGCTTGTCAGAGATCGAACCGGACGGCGAGCACCATCTTGATGAAGTCGAGCATCTCGGTAGTCACCGTCCCGTCGTAGGTTCCGGCCTCGAGTACCGCTCGCACGCAGGGAATGAACCGGTGTACGGCGAGCACGCGGCCCTCGTCCCAGCCCACCGAGAAGATTCGCAGGTCTTGCGGCATCTCCCGGGCGTCGACGACCGGCACCGCCAGCGCCACATCACGATGGCGCAGCAACGCCTGGCCGTCGACGATCACCACGGTCAGATAGCCGTCACCGGCGGCGATGGTGTAGATGTCGCCCTGGTGCAGTTCCCTCACAGGGACATGCCCATGCCGATGCGCAGCAAGTCGGCATCGCTGTACTTCGGCGGGTTCTGTTGCTCGTGCGCGGCGATGCGCCGCAACTCCTTGTCCGCGAGCCGCTGGAGCACGGCCCGGTTGATCTCGGCACTGACGTTGCCCTCCGCGCTCTCGCGCAGAGCCTGGGCCGTCGCGTCCGGGAGGCTGATGTTCAGTTTCGCCATGCCACCACGGTAAAGCGTGTCGCTTTACCGTGGCAAGCGGGCGGGCCGTCGATCAGAGCGGGAACAGCGACGGTTGGGCGTTGGCATTGCCAGTCCAGGACAAAACGTTGGGGAGGTTCGCGTCCGGGGCGAAGGTGAGGTAGGTCCCATCGACACTGTCGCAGCCGATCGCAGTCGCGTAGTCATAGCGGCGGCGCGAGTTCACCCGGCCCATATGGACCCACTTGCCGAGGCTCGAGGCGACCGCGGCGAGGTTCGCCGCCGCCGGGCCGAGCTTCCAGGCGGTGTCCCCGGCGAGGAACAGACAGTCAATCTCGTCCCACGGGTCCCAGGTGTCGAACTCCATGAAATTCTGGGCCGCGAAGGCGACGGGAAACCCGAGATCGCGGATGCGCCGCAGCATCGGCAGAGAGCGGGCGAGCGTGGCGAAGTGGTCGCCGACAACGTCGGGCGCCACCACGAACAGACAGCGGTCGGCGTGCGGGCGCAGCCGGCCGAGCCAGTTCAGGTAGGCGTCGTCACCGGGATAGGCCCCGCCGAACACCCCGTTGTCGGCACACCACAGCGGGTAGTCAGCGCTCAGGCGGTTGCCTTGAGCGGGAGTCATGATCGCGCCCAGTTCCTCGGCGCGGATTCGGTCGCGGATCGCGGGTGTGCTGGGTGGGGTGAGGTAGAGCGGAGCGCCAGGAGTGCAGTCGTGCCAGCGCTCGGCCGCCCAGCTCTCATTAAAACGTTCGTTTTGGTTATCGGCAGGCATGGATGCTTCCCTCCCACTGTGGCGGGGTGCGGTCGGAGACGGGAGAAGAAGGGCGGCGGACGAAGACCCCGGACCGCCGCCCCGCTCCCGATGGGAGGACTAGAAGGTGAGTGTGAACCGCAGCGCGGCGCGGTACTCCTCGAACTCGACATCGAGGATCTTGCCGGTGAACTTCTCCCAGTTGCCCACAACGACGAAGTGCCGTTCGGCCAGCTGGCGCGTGGCTTCCTCGGTCGTGTCGACTGGAGTGGCTGGCGGGTCGAGCGGGACAAAGGTGCCCATCGGGTGGTCCTCGTAGTCGAAGACCTCGACCGTGCCGCCCGGGGACCAGGTCGCGCGCACCGTGATCACGCCCCGGAACTCGGCCTCCATGGCCCTGACGATTTCGGTCAGCTGATCGGCTGCGGTGAACAGCGCGGTCGCGCGCTCGTGCAGATCCGGGCGGTTACCAGCGAACAAGCGATCCATGTACGCGCGGGCGGTATCGGTGTAGGTGTTGACGGTGTCGCCCAGGACAGCGAGCACGCCGTCGCCCTCGGCGCCTCCGTGGAAGTGGCCGACGGCGGCCGCCGCCGCGAGCGCGCGAACGGTCAGGTCGGCGGCGCAATCGACGAACCCGTCGGCGTCCTGGACCGCCAACTCCTGCGCGACCTCGGTCAGGAACCGCACGACCTTGCTGGTCTCGGTCGCGGGCCGGGTGTCCTCGGTGGCGGGGCGCAGCGGGAACGGGTTGCTGATGATCTCCATGATCGGGAGTCCCTTCAAGGTGTGCGAGTGGGGGATGAAGGGGCGGGGTGTCCGGTCCCGCCGCCTTCTGTGTCATATATTACCCGTTATCTGGAATGAGTCAAGTCTTCCCGCGTATGTGTGGTGTGTGTCGCCGGTCAGGCCGATATTGGGAACAGCGCCAGGTCGGTGCCGGTGGCCTGCGCCCACCAGTCGGCGAATCCTGGCCGTTCCTTGTCGGCGACGACGGCGGGGGCGACGACGAAGAAGTGCTCCAGCTCGTGCGGGCTCGTGCCGTCCCGGCCGGGGACGACCGCGCGGGCGATGCCGTCGTCCCCGAGCTCGCGGCGGGTGTCGACGAGCGCCGGGGAGCCGTCGGGCCCGCCGATATCGACCCGCAGCGGAGCGCCGTCGAGCCAGGCGGCCATCTCTTCGCGAGAACCGACGTCGACCGACCGCACCGATCGCGCGACCATCTTGGCCCCGCCGGTTTGGGTGCGCCGGGCGAGGCGGCGGACCTCGTAGAGGGCGTGAGGTTGTTCGGCGAGCGCACTCTCGAAGGCGGCCAGGACGCCGGTGAGTCCGGCCGCGCGCACGTAGTCGATGGCGCGCTTGCCGCCGACGAGGCCCTGTTTGGCGTTGAGCGCGAGTGCGGTGTGCTCCATCAGCAGCATCCGCGCCCCGGCGTCTGGGAACGCCGCGTAGCGCGCCAGGGTGGCGACTCGATTGGCAGCGGTGACCAGCGCGAAGGGACAGAACACGCACGCCGACTTCTGCCATGCTCGGCCGGTCTTCTCCCGGATGTAGGCCAGCACCTGTTCCCGGTCCCAGCCCCAGGAGATCAGTGGGTACTCACCACGCCGCAGCGCGGTGTCGTATCCGGCGTCGCGGCGGGCCCGCGTCAGCTCGCCTGCCTCGAATCCGACGACGTGCCGGTACGGCCGTCCGTGTGTAATCGCGGCGATCACCGGGTCGAGCACTTCGCCCTTGGCCGACATGCTGCACCGACGACTGCCACCGACCTGCGGCTGAGTGCCGGCCGTGAGCATCTCGGTGCCGAGGGTGTAGGCGCCCTCGATATAGAGGCGGTGCGGCGATCGGGAGTCGTCGAAGACGATGACGCCGGTGCCATCAGCGCGCACCCGGCGGTCGGCCCGCCCGACCTGGATGAACCGAATCCGGTGCTGGGCCAGTAGCGGGAGCACGACCTCGGCCACGTCCCGTGCGGTGTCTTCCCATTCGTCGCCCACCATGGCGGTGACGACGGCCAGCTCCGCCAGGTCGAAGTCGCGGCTGTCGGGGTCGAAGATCCAGCGCAGCAGCAGGGCGGTGCTGTCGGCCCCAAGTCCATAGGACAGCACGACTCGGGGCGCGGGTTCGTGCGCGGCGAGCTGCTCCCGCAGTGCCGCGGGCACAGCGGGCCCGGTCACCGGTTCGCCCGATCGCGGACGCGCAGGGCCACCCCGCCCGAGCCCGGCGGGCAGGTGCAGCCCGCCGCGTGCAGCTCGTCGGTGATGCGCCGCCAGGCGCGGTAGTGCCGTAGTCCGCCCTCGACGGCCACCGCACCGGCGAGGAACATCAGGCTGGAGATGATCGCGGGGAACTCCGACGACACTGCGCCGAGGGCGTACATCGAGCCCCCGGTCAGCCAGCCGGTGGCCACAACGGCGTGTGCCTGGGCGAGCCAACTCTGGTCGTGCTGTTCGTCATGACGTCGGTCGTGCTGGAAGTTGTTCACGGGAAAACTCCTCCGGGAATGCGCGAGTGGGGATGGGCGGATGGCGGTCAGCGCGCCGTGTCCGGTTCGGCGTCGGTGCCGCCCGCGACGAGAGAGCGCGGGCGAAAGTCGCGCGCGAACCGGTCGGTGAGCTGCGCCAGCAGCGCGAGCAATTGGTCGCGGGGAACGTCGACCGACTGGAAGGACCCGCCGAAGCGCACCGCGTCGGCGTCCGGGGCGATGGTGAGCCGTTCCCGGCCGTCGCCGAGGTCGGTGACCTCGAGCCGGTCGCCGTCGGCGTCTTCGAAGACGGTGTGCGGCATGACGCGGATGCTGTCGGGCAGGCCCGCCGGGCGGACGCCGTGGCGCAGCAGGGCGACGGTCTCGGGCGTCAGCGCGCTCGCGGTGCGCAGCCGGAGTTCGAGTTCGCCGTCGTCGCTGTAGGCGATCAGCCGCCCGTCGAGGTCGTAGAAGTCGAGCCAGAGCCCGAACTCGTCGGCGCGGTCGGTGGCCGCGCCGACGGCCAGCCCGTTGGCCAGCAGCCCGCGAATGATCCAGCCGGTCGGCCCGAGCGGGGTCACCTGGGCGGAGTCGACGCTGTAGCGGTCGATGAGGTCGAGCTCGTCGCGGAACGGGGTGTCCAGCACCGAGGACCACGCCCGCGCGTCCTGGTCTTTGCGCGACATCACGCCCGCCCCTCGTCGGTCAGCGAGGCCCACCAGCCGTCGACGAGGCCGTGCGCTGTCCAGTCCGCGAGCTGGGCGTGCGCGCAATCGCGGTGTGCGACCACCGCCGCGGCGCGCTCGATCGGGTAGCAGTGCGAATGCGTCGAGCAGCCCTGAGTCCAACCGGGTACGTCCTCGTCGAGCACGATGACGTTCGTAGGGACCAAGCCGTCGGAGGTGAGCGGGCCGAGCAGAGTGGCTTCCCGGTCCGGGTCGCCGAGCGCGGCGGCGGGCAGCATCGCGAAATCCCAGCGCCGGGAAGAGGACAGGACTGCGACGCGGACCGGATCGTGCAGCAGCGCGGCGGCGGCCTGCACGGCGGCCACGGCGGTGTAGCCGTAGCAGAAGATCTCGAGCGGGGTGCCGTCGAGACGGGAGTAGACCGAGGCGCACCACTCGGTGCTAGCGGCGATTTCGTCCGCGCCGAGCGCCAGGCCGTCGCCGTTGCACACGAGCATCTCCAGCGGGATGCCCCGGACTTCGCCGACGGGAATGTAGATGTTCACGTGGCCGACGACGCGGACCTGCGCGTCGTAACCGAGTTCGGTCAGCGCGGTCAACTCAGGTGCGTAGCGCACCTGTGCCTCGGCGACGAGAGCGTCGAATTTGGTGGAGGGCATTGCCCTGCTCCCTTCGGGGGATTTGCGAGTGGGGATCGAAGGGGGCGGGGTGTCCGGTCCCGCCCGGCTTCGGTGTTGCTCAGGTGGTGTCAGTGGCGCTCGCGCGGTTCTGCGGTGGCGAGCAGTTCGAGCAGGGCTTCGATGTCGCTAGAGCCCGCGAGGCGGGCGGCGAGGGGTGTCCGCATGCGGGTGATTACGGCGTGCAGCGTGCCGCGCGGACCATCGGACACTGGATGCCGGTCGCCGGTGCGCGGGTCCACGAGCTCGCCGGTGACCTGGATGTCGATCAACGGGTTCCGGCGGAACACCAGGAAGCAGCGCGTGGTGACGTAGTCGAATTCGATGTCGGCTCCGAACGCAAGGGCCGGTTCGGGGGCGTCGCGGACGATGACCTCGAAGTAGCGGTAGCCAGAGAAGATCGCGGTGAACGGTGCGGTGCACACGGTGACGCTGAGCCATTGCCGGGTGCCCGCGTGCCAGGCGGTGTAGGGGCCGGTGCGGGTGAGATCGGTCAGGGTCTCCACGAACGCCGCGTGACGCGCCTCGTAGTCCGGCGTCCGCCACCATGCGCGGCTGTCGCCCCGATGGAACCGGGCGATACAGAACAACACGGTCCCGCTGACGAGCAAGCCCGCGACGTCGAGCCAAGCGCGCCGTTGCACCGCCGTGTACAGGCTGGAGCCGATCGCGGCGGCCGCCACGAACATGGTCAGGGGGAACAGCTTGTTGAGAATCTTGCGGATCACGATCGAAACCTTTCGTCGATAGGAAAAGGAGGGAGGGAGCCGGGCGCGGCTCAGCCGTTGACCCACTCGATCGGCACTTCCACGCCCCAGAAGCGGCGGTGGAGCAGCCGCCGGGCGTTCTCGGCGTCGGTCAGCCGTCCGTCGCGGCGGCGGAAGTGGACGATCGGGCAGCCCTCGATCGAGGGCCAGAAGGTGCCGTCGGCGTGCCGGATTCCGGACTGGATCAGGGCGTACGCCTCGCGGCCGGAGCCACCCGAGTTGCACGCGGTCACCCGGACGACGGGCACCCCGGCGGCGATCCGCGCGTCGCGCTCGGCGACGGCCTCGGCGGTGTCGAAGTACTCGGGGTCGTGATTAGAGGCGTAGAGAGCGGCGCGGATCTGCTCGGCGGTGCACTGCACGTTCAGCTGTCCGGCCGCGGCGGTGGAGGGCATGAGGTGCTCCTTCGGCGATGGCGAGTGGGGGAGCGACGGGCGGAAGTGTCCGGTTTCCGCCCCGTCGCTTCGGGTGACGGAAAGGGTCAGAAGGGTGCTTCGTCGTCGCCCCACGGGGCGCTTGAGTCACCGCGCCCGTCGGCGGGCTCGTCGTCCTCGTCGTCGGGGTTCCAGTCGTCGGGGACGCCGTCGGCCCACACCACTGCCTTGGCGTTGTGGTCCCAGGTGACGTTGGCGAGGGCCTGCACGTTCTCCAGCGAGGCGTCGTCTTCGACGCGAACGCCCGCCGGGATGTGCCACAGGTCGCCCCGGAAGTCCCAGGCCGACCCGCTGCGCTGGGCCGAGGAGCTGACTTCCTCGGCCGCCCAGGCGCGGGCGTCGGCCTCGGTGACGAATTCCTTCTCGTCGAGGGAGCGTCGCTCGGACGCGGGCGGGACGTCGGAGAAGACGACGTAGAAGCGATCGTGGTCCGCGACCACTGCTGCCAGAGGACTCATGGGAATGCCCTTTCGTAGGGTGCGAGTGGGGTCGAAGAAGGCGGGGTGTCCGGTCCCGCTTCCTTCTATGTCATATATTACCCGATATATCGGCGAAGGCCAAGCACTTTCCGATGGGTGAGTCGGATTGGTTCCCGCCCGATCGGTCTCGGGCGGGAAGTCAGTCGGTGCTGTAGGAGTGCCGGTGCCGGGCCGGGGCGCATTGCCGACGGCGCAGCACGGCGAGCCGTCGCGTGTCCTGCGATCGGGCGGGGCTCGATGGGCGCGCCGCCGGGCATCCCTCCGGTTCGCCGAGCGGTGCGGTGGCAGACAGAACAGCGAGGGCCGCCTCCCAGCGATCGGCCCGGTCCGCCGCCCGCAGCTGCACCGCCAGAACGGTCAGGCTCGCCGCGCCGACACCGACGGCGACCACGGCGAGCGGCGCGGACAACGGCATGGTCGCCACCGCCCACAGGAACGACAGCGCCGCGAGGCAGCCGTGCGCCGCCGACAGCGTGGTCGCGCCGGGTCGCTCGCCGGTGGCGGGGAACCGTTGCGCGTCTCGGCGGTAGGAGAGCGCGAGCGCGGCGAACACGACACCCGGCCCGCCGAGGAGCAGGGCCGGGACGGCGTACGAGGCGGACACAGCCGTCAGCTCCGCACCCGTGCGGCGGCTGGCGCGCCCGCGTCGGCGGCAGCGACCCGAACCGGATCGGCAGCGGCGGACGGACCGCCGGAACCGGCTGGAGCCGGATCGGGTTGTGGGACGGCGGCGGACGGGGTGACCGGCGTGCCCGGGGAGGTCGACTCAAGTTCGGAGTCCTCCGCCGGCGGCGGAGTCAGCGGCGCTTCGGCCGCAGCGGTCGACGCACGTGAGGGGCGAGGCCGAGGCTTGGCCTTCGCCCGCTTCGCCACAGCACGGATAGCGTCGGTGGGCTTGAGTCCGATCCGTTCCAGCGCGGCCGCCTCGGCTCCGGCATTGGTGGCCGCCTCGTAGGCAGCCACCACGGCATCCTCGGCAGCTTCCTCATCGGCGATCAACCGCGCTGTCTCGGCCCGGCGCGTCTCGGACGCCTGCTGCCATTCCCCGACCTTCACCGCGAGTTCGCCGATGCGCGTCTCCATATCGTCGTCGATGACCGCCCGCCGGTACGCGGACAGAGCATCGGTCGCCATCTTCTTCGCCATGGGAAACCTCTCGTCGCTCAGCGCTCACTAATGGAGCGATCGAACCTAGTGTATCTAATGTATCTACAGAACGGAGGTGGTCAACCATGCGAACGGGAGTCGGGTGAGTGCGCGCCTTGCTCGCCGGGTGTCCCGTTCGTTCAGTCTGCGCACCGGGGCGGGCTGGGGTCGGGCGCCCGCAGCCTCGATCCAGCCCCCCTCGTTCACGGCACCGGCCTCGTCGCGTATCGCGCCCGCCCAGCGAACGAAAGCGTTTTCCACGTGGAGCTCACCGTGAGCCGCAGCGTGGCTGACCAGCCTTTTCCGGTGAGCAAGATATCCCAAAACCCCGGGGTTTTGGGTTGCGCCCGGGGACGGGCGCGAGACACACTCGAAGTGATTCGAGTGTGTCTAAAGCCTCCAGAGGATCTGGAGGCGCCGATGTACCCAGACCTGCGGTCCGGCCACATCGGCTGGCCCGGCAGGCGACTGCCGGCCCTGCGAGCGCACCAGTGCGCCCGGTAGGCGAAAGGACGTGAAGTGCCCCCGAAGAGCAGACAGGGCCATCGGCCTCACTCCGTCGAGAAGCGGACGCGCCGCCATGAGGCGCTGTTCGCACCCGCGGAGTGGGCACTAGTGGCCGCCGCGGCGGCCACTGTCGGGCTGAAGCCTGGCGCCTTCATCGCCAAGGCAGCCGTTGGTGCCGCGCGTGCGTTCGCCGCACAGCGCAATGGCTCAGCCGTCCGCACCAGCGGCCAGGTGGAGATCCTCATCGCCGAGGTTCGGGAGTTGCGCCGACTGCTGGGCAACGTGGCCGGGAATGTGAACGATGTCGCCAAGCACGCGAACTCCACCGGCGAACTCGGCCAGAACGCGGACGCGGTGCTCGCCTACACCCGCAAGATCAACGGCCGCATCGACACATGGTTGGTTGAACAGCTTCGGCACGGTGCGCTGTGATCGGCAAGGCGATCAGGGGATGGGACGGGCAGCGGCTCGTGCGGTACCTGTTCTCGAAGGGCAAGTACAACGAGCACACCAACCCCACCGTGATCGCAGCATGGCAATCCGACCCCGACGCCCTTCAACCGGTATGGGTCGGCCCCGACGACTGCGACTTCGCGCCCGGTGAGATCGGCAAACTCGCCAACCAGGTAACCGCCCTGTCGGATGCGATCGGGCTGCCCACCGAACAGCCCGAGCCCGGCCAGCCGGGCTACACCAAGCACGGCTACATCTGGCACCTGCCGGTGGCCATCGGCGCCGAAGACGGGGAACTCGGCCACGACACCTGGCGGCGCATCGCCGAGGACATGCTGCACGAGACCGGGATCGCGAAAGCGGGAGACGCCGGGGCGTGCCGGTGGATCGCGGTGCACCACGGCAAGTCCGTCGACGGCAACGACCACATTCACATCGCCGCGGTCCTCGTGCGCGCCGACACCGGCAAACGCTTCTACCCCGACAACGATTGGAAAGCCGTACGCCGCGTCGCCCGGCGCTGGGAACAAGCTCTCGGTCTGCGAATGACCGCCATCAACGACCCGTCGGCCGTACCCACCCCGACGCGCGGGGAACAGGAAAAGGCGAAGCGCCGCCACGCCGCCGGCGACGACGGCATGCTGCGAGCGACACCAGGTGCCGCGGCACGGGTACAGCTGCGGCAGATGATCACCGAGACCGCCGCCGTCGCGACGAGCGCCGACGAATTCGTTGCCCGGCTCCGCGACGCGGGCATGCTCATCGACTTCAAGTACGACGCCATCGGGCAGATCAAGGGATGGGCGGTCGCCGCTCCCGGGGACGTATCGGCGAGAACCGGCGAGCCCATCTACTTCGCGCCCAGCCGGCACTTGGGCGCAGATATGTCTTGGCCGCGGATCACCGCCCGCTGGTCGGCCTCCGTGCCCGGCCGTCCCGGCGCCGCGCGGGAAGCGGCCGCCACCGACACAGCACGCGAGCCGCATGCAGTGCTGGCCGACAGCGCTGAGCGGGTCCGGTCGGTCACCACCGCAGTGCGCGGTGGCCGCGCCGACGTGGCGACCGTGGCCCGCGAGTTGCAGGACGTCATCAGTAGTTGGGCATCCATCGCCGACGGTGCGGCGCGCCAGGGCCCGCTCTCCCGGGCCGCCTGGGTCTACGACCGCGCCGCCCGCACCCGGCGCGGTCTGGCCGCCGTTCCCGCCGGGCAACTCGCCGCCGAACTGCGTGAGGTCTCGCGCGGACTCGCTGCGGTCCGAATGCTGTCCGGTCGCGGCCTGCAACGAGATCCGAGCCTGCAACTCGGGCTCGCTATCGCCGAACTGTTGCTGGAGATCGCCGCATGGCACCAGCAGAACCAGCGCATCGCTGCCGCGCGCAGTGCCCGCGAAGCCGCCGGCCTGGTGCGCGCGCACGGGGAGGCCACCGGTGCCGTCCCGGGCCAGCTCCCGCCGCGGCGCGCCCCGGCGGGCACCGGGCACACGCCCACCGTCACAGCACACCCCGGTCCGGCCGCGCGGCCGGGCGAAGGCCGCCGCGAACTGCCTGCGGTGCGCGGCGTCCGTGAACTGCCGTCCGGCCCAACAAGGAAGGAACACCGACGATGAACCAGCCGGTCATTGAAACGCCCGTGATGGGCATCCCTCGCGAGGACACCATGCGCATGGCACTGGCAGCACGCACGCTGTCGGGAGTGCTGAGGCAGCTACGGGAACGGCGGGGCCGCTCCGCCTGGGACGACGCCGAGAACGCCGCCCGCAAGAACGCGGTCCTCGACCGCCACACGGTCAACCGATTCAGCCGTGCCGACGCCGAGGAATGGAACACTGCGGAAAGGGAAGGTCGCATCCGAGCCGAACGGCACCCGGATACCGGCATGACAATTCGTGTGGCCCCACTCTCGCGCGGCCGATTCGGGGTGCAAGCCGGATGGGAGGACAACCACGCCGAGGCAGTGTTCGGCTCCGAGGATCTTGCCGCCCGGGTGGCCGACTGGCTGCGAGCCGACGGCTCAGCCGATGCTGTCGACGATCTACGCCGCAATGTCGAGGACATGCACGCCACGTCCCGGCCACGGCAGCAACGGACTCTCCGAGACATCGAGCTCGCCGAGGCCCGCAAATGGGCACAAGAGAACGATGCCGACTGGTACCGCTGGTGGGAGTTGAGCTACACCAACGCCGACACCATCGATGGACGCCGCCTCGACGAGGCCGAGATCATCAACAAGTGGGTCGACGCCACCGGCGGCACCACCCGCAGCGCCGTCGGCGTGGCCCGGCGCTGGCTGGCCGAACACGATCCGGAGTGGACCAAGAACTGGGTGGCCGAATACGACAACTGCGACACACGCGACGGACGCCGCAGCCTCGAAGCTGAGATCGTTCGCCGATGGCGCGCCCAGTCTCGCGCTGGGCGTGGACGTGGCGGAGCCGGCCAGGACCAGGGCGCTGACGCAGGTGCCGCGGAACAGGGCAGCGGTCCGCAGGACCAGCGCACTCCGACCCCACTCGCAGACCGACTGCGGGGGCGAGTGCCTGATCGTGTTCTCGATGATCCGCGTTGGCATGTCGCCGAGGACCAGTTTGCTGTGCTCACCTCGCAGGGCGCCGACCCGGACACCCTCATCGAATCCGTTGCCGCGATCGACTTCAACAACGGCCAGATCCGCGCACCCAGCGGCTTCGCCGCCTGGGCAATGCGCGAAGCCGCGAAGAAGGGGAAAGCAGCCAACGCGCACACCCGCAGCGAGGAAGATGCTCGCCGCTCGGTGGCAGAGGAATGGCTCATGAGTGCGGACCCGGACTCACCGTTCGACCGAGCCCGCGCGGCGCAGTTGGTCGGCGAGATCGACGATGACTTCGACGCCCTGCTCGCCCGCAAGTACCCGGGCATCCTCGATGGCGATGCCGAGCAGGCGCGAGCCAAGGCCGCACAGCACGAGAGCAACGCCGATACCGCTGACGACCAGGCTCGCAAGGACAACGCCGCGGCCCAGCAGACCGCGGACGAGGACGAGGCTGAGGACACGGTGTTCGTGGTCGACAGCGACGGCACCGTCATCACCGTGCCGTTCGTTCCAGCACCGGAACCCCCGCCCGAAGCCGAAGCCGAAGCGGCCAGCCACGCCGCCGACGCCGACCGCGAGCACGAGGCCGCCGACCGCGAGCACGACACCGACTCCCAACACCGCGCCACCCGCACCGCCGAAGCCGCAGCGCAGGCTCCGCTCACCCCACCCAAACAAGCCAAAACCAACGCCAAGACCCGTCGGCGAACCCCACCGCCGGCCAAACCCGCGGCGACGCACACCCGGAACCGGGGCCGCGCGCACTGAGGCGGCCTCTTCATCGTCGGGTGGCCTGCGCGGGCGAGATCCTGCGCGGGCCACCCGGGATCGGCGTCGCCAGACAGAATCGCCCGCCCATCGTCTGCGGTGCTTATGCTGGGCCCTGAGCAGTGGAACGCGAATCACTGGCTGCTCTGGGACATGGCCCTCCCCTCCGGCCATGTACACGAAGATGCCCATCGGTTGAATCCGATGGGCATCTCTTTCCTCGTCCAGTCCCGGCGATCCGGGGGTAAGCCGCCGGGGCGGCTGCGGTCACAGGATCGCGCGGAACTCGATGGTCACCACCACGCTGACCAGATACTCGATCGGTGCGGCGAGCAGCGGCACGATCGTGTGGTCGATGCCGACGACGGTCGGCGCGTAGGTCTCACCGGTCAGGGTGGTCTCTTCGGCCGCCGCAGTGCGAGCACGCTCCTGACACTGTTCGACAAGAGCCTCGACGCTATCGGGAATCTCGGCGGATGAGGAGACGGTCCGGGTGGCCGCATACGCGACCACATCGTCGTGCAGGGAAGTCGGGCTGCTCATGATCTCGTGTCCTTATATCGGAGGGAATGGGGTCCTCGGCCCATGCCCAACTAGCGGGCATGCACCGGAGTCGGTGGTTCAGCGGTCAGCGCTGGTGACAGTGTCGATGAACGTGCGCCCGTCGCGGTCGACGGTGGTCACGTTCTGGCGGTAGGTCTTGGTCTCGCCGGATGGCCTGCGCTCGAATACCTCGACGAGGTGCCGCGCAGGTTCCAGCTCGGTGATTGTCAGGCAGTAGCTCGTCTTGTCGGGGATGGTGTTGATTCCCTTCTGGATCGTGTCCGCAGAGGAGACGGGGGCCTCCGGCAGCACCAGGGCACGCACTTGCTCCCCTGACCGGGCGACATAGTAGGCGTGCTGGAAGGCGAAGATGACGGGCACGCTCCCGACCAGACCGCCCTGGTTGTCGCCGCGATGTACCTTGCCCTCCGCGGTGTTCGGGCACTTCCCGCCAGCGAGAAAGCCCACCGTTGTGGTCACCGCTGGCGGTGGTGGTGGGGCCACAGACAGAGCGGGTTGCGGCGGCGGGGTGGGCTCCAAGCTGTTGAGCCCCACAGCGAGCGCACCCAGTCCCAGCGCACTGACGGCGGCTGCAATGCCGAGCGCCTTGTACCGAGGTCGGCGACTGGGCACGGGCGCCGGCTCGGGGGCTCTCTCAACGGCGTCCGCCGGTTGGAACTCGAGGTCCTGTTCGTCGGGCTCCGGCAGGACCTCTGGAATTTTCAGGGGCGATAGAACCGGGGTCCACCGGCCAGAAGCCGGGACGGGTCGATCGGTGTTTGCGTTCATCCTCGTTCCCCTTTCAACGTCCGCGTCCGGGAGTCCGCTGCGGGGCAGCGCTGGTATTTGCTCTACTGGCCGGGGTCATCGACGTACCGGCGGCCGCGGGCGCTCCGGCAGACGGGGTCAGCGGTCCGTTCGCCGCCCGCAGCGCCTGTTCCCCGCGCCGGGCCTCTTGCAGCTGGGCGAAGGTTGGGCGCCCACTGCCGTTGCGGGCGGTAGCCGTCACCGTCGAGGTCTGGCTGCGTGCTACGGGGGCGGTAGCTTCGGCGGCGCTGGCCTGCTGCACGTAGCGCAGGGCGGCCTCCACCACCGCGCCAGTCTTGCGAGGGTCACCGTTGGGAAGTGCGGCCCACTGCGGTGAGCCAACCTCTGGGATCTCCCCCCGCCGCATGGCAGCGCGCAGATACGGGCCTGCCCACGCCTGTACCGCGTCGACGCTCAGGCGATCCGCCGTGGATGGAAACCCAGGCTGCACAGCAGCCGCCTCCTGTTCTGCCAGCACATCAGCGCGCATAACACCGGGCAGGGTCTTGAGCTTGTCGGGACGGAATCCGGAGAACCGAACGTCTCCCGCCTCCACCACCGGCGCGCCCTGGAACCCCATGTCCAGCAATCGCTGGCGTGCGGCCGAGTCCTGGGTGACATCGACGATCCGATAGTCGAACCCGAGATTGTCGAGGGTGCGCTTGGTGGCATCGCACTGCGGGCACTGCGGTTTGGTGTAGACGGTTATCTGGACGCCTTCGCCCGGCGCGATTGCGGTCTGTGCCATGGTCGTCTCCGGATTCTGTTGGTTCTGCACTGATTTCGCGGGCGCACTCTCGATCCCGAGTTCGGTCTCTGCTTCCGGGGCCCACTGCCACCGCCAGCCTGTCTCGGGGTCGAACGACCGCCGGAACACGCCCTCCATGGCCTTCTCGGCCGCCGCGATGGCCTCGTCCGCACCGGGGAATCCGCGCTCGAGTTGCTCATCGGTGACGGGCACAAACTCGTCGAAGTCGTGCCCGAGATCGAAGTGGTTGCTGGCGTCCTTGCCGGTCGCCGCTTCCACGACGAGCACTTCCCCCACACGCCCGACCAGCATCCGCTTGACCTGGAGGGCGTGCTGGTAGCCCGCTGAATCGCGATCAGCGATGATGATTACTCGCCGTGCGCCGGTGAGCTGGCGGGCGTGCTCGAGCCGAAACGAACCGGCACCCATTGCATTGCAGGTGGCGAACCGCCCGGCAGCCCGAATTCGGTCGACGTCCTTCTCTCCTTCGGGGAGGTGGATGTCTTCGCCGTCAGCGATTGCCTGTACCACCTCGGGAAGGTGATACAGCACCGGTTCGAACCCGCCTTTGCTCCACCGCCCGCCGGCATCCATCTTGCGCTGGAAGAACATCTTGTCGGTGCCGCGCTCGTGCGGAACGTGCATTCGCACGACCTCACCGAGGGGGCGTCCTCGGTGGTCGGTGTAGTGGTAGATCGCCGCCTGGTAGCGGGGACCAACCACCTTGCCGAGGCGTTCCTTCTTTGAGGGCTTCGGCGGAACCTGTGCGTCACGTCGCGCTTCCGGACCTTCCGGTCGCGGCGCTCGCGGCCGCGACGGCGAGCCGGGCGCGCGGACCCACTGCCGGTCCCAAATCGCTGATTCAGGCAGGCCGACCGTGGCCAGCACCTCGGTGTCGGAGCATCCGGTAAAGCATCTGACCACGGTCTTGTGCTTGTCCGCGTTGTAGATCAGGCCCAAGCTCGGATCATCGTCCTGATGCGCCGGGCAGTGGTACATCGTCCACTGCCCGCGCTTCGATGCTGGTCCTGCCGGGCGACTGTTCTCGAATGCCCACTCGTCGAGTGCCCGGGTGATCCGGGCAAACGACGGAGGTGAGCCGGGCTTATCAGTTCTCACGGCGCACCACCTCCACGGGTGCTTATGAATCTGATGGAGCTAATGTATCTAAAATGGAGCCCGCGCCAGCGCTGCGAGTCCGCCGGGACTGCTTACCTGCGCTTTGCGACTCCGGCCAGACCGGCCAGCGTCATGCCCACGGCCGCGCCGAGGACACCACCCACTGCTCCCAGAGCCTTCCGCCCCGTCCGCTTACGGCCTCGCGTGGGGGCCGGGTTCGGGTGCGCCATGTTGACGGCGACCACCACGACCACGATCAGCACAGCAACGACCGGGTACACCAGCAGAAGCGACATTTCTGATGACCTCCTCTTTCGTCGTCGATGGCCAACCTGCACGTGGTGCGAATGTATCTAAAAGCAGTGTCGCAGTTTCGCCGGCCGGCCGCAATCATGCCGCCGACCGCTGCTCGGCAGTGGCTGCGACCTCGGCCCACTCTCGGCAGTAATCCAGGGCCGTGCCCGGAGAGAATCCCGGGACGGTTTCTTCCCAGCTCAGCGACGGATTCACGGTTGCGCTGAGGCTGGGACCACACACGTACCACGCCCAGCGATTGCCTTCGGGCAGGCGGTCAAGGGTGCGCGGGTCCTGCGGACCGATGAGGAACCAGTGTTCGCCGACTCGCACGGTGGAGACGTCGTAGGTCGCCATCAGCGTATGCAGCACACGCCGCCAGTCGGCGCCATCGGCCTTGACCAGCAGAGCCAGTCGCAACGCGCGGCAATACCGCAGTTCAGCGCAGAGATTTCGGACCCGGTAGCGGACGGCATAGACGAGATCCGCAGCGATGGTCGTGGCCCGCGCGTTCATCGCGCTGCCCTCCTCGCCGCAGCGGCCACCGGTGCGGCCTGAGCTGCCGGTGCGGCGCCGAAGGTGAATTCCCGTCTACCGGTGGCTGCTGCTGCGGGTGGCGTCAGCGGACCGCGGGCGGCCGCCTGGATTTTCGACCACATCCCCTGCCGTTGCGGTTCGGTCTGGCTCGCTTGAT
Organism: Nocardia farcinica; assembly: GCF_001182745.1. NCBI lineage: Bacteria > Bacillati > Actinomycetota > Actinomycetes > Mycobacteriales > Nocardiaceae > Nocardia > Nocardia farcinica. Next base: position 30,292 of record NZ_LN868941.1, read on the forward strand.
GCGCGGCACGCAGTTCCTGGTTGATTCGGTCGGAGGTGATGCCGAGTTGTTGTGTGCGGGTGAGGGCTTCGTGGAACTCGGTCACCACCGCCGCGAGATCGGTCTCAGCCTCCTTGGCTTCGCGTGCCTGTGTCGACGCCTTGTCGAAGCGCTGCGCCGCCGCCGTCAGATCGGCCAGGGCAGCGGCTTGGCCGGGCGTGAGCCACGACGAGGGGCCTTCCGGCTGTCGCGCCTGGTTGTGCATCGCGTCTGCCTGCCACTGAGCCAGCCGGAAGGGAGCTGAACGCAACTGCTGCGTCACGGCGGTGATGCCGAGACGGATCGCGGAGACCTTCTCCGCGACACGAGCTTTGAGCGCTTCCATGGCACTGTTGACCTCCCACTTCACTCGCACCGCGGCCCCCGGCACAGCGTGCGCCTGCGCCAGCGCCTCCACGGCCCTACCCCGGTCGGTCGCGCTTAGGTGGGGTAATTCGTGAATCCGTCGCTCAAGTCGGGTAGCGGCGTCACTCAGCTCTGCCTGCTTGCGGGCCCACGTCTCGTGCTGCTCCTCCTTCTCGGGTTTGAATCCCGCCGCGACGACCGCCTTCTGATGGTGCAGGATGTCCAGTTCGAGCTGCGTGCGCGTGATCGAGACATCCAGCTGGCGGGAGCGGGTGTCGTTGCGTACGGCGCGCGAGATTTCCCGGCGCACGTGCCGCGGGATCGCCTGGGCGGTCGGGTCCTGCGCCCGCCACGCGGCGATCGTCTCCGCCACCGCTGCGGCGAGAGTGTTGGGCTCGGGCCCAGCTTTCGCGTCGGCCATCGTCGACTCCTTCCTCTCGGTGATCGGTCGCTGGCAGTGGGTGCCGGCCACGAATGGGCACAGCACCCAGAGCCGCTAGTTATGTTAATGGTTCGAGTGTATCTAAAACATGGTTGGTGTCATCCCTGTTGACCAGATCGTTCGCTAGCGTCCGGGCCGCACCAGCCCGGAAGTGGGCGAGTACTTCATCGGGAACAGGCCCGCCAGGGTCGCCGCAAGCTCTCGATAGGCCAGCACCGTGCGCGGGTGCAGCAACTGCGGATCGATGACGCCGCCCTCGTCGAGGTGACGGTCATAGGGGATCTCGTGCACGGCGTGGACCAAGTGGTTGAACCACCTCGTTGCCGCGCTCGCGTCGAACATTCGCCGGCCGGGCTGCTGATGGGAGATCACGACGACGGTCCGGGACAGCAAGCCCCGGTACAGCCAACGGCGCTCGCCCCGTTCGTCCAGCAATGGGTCCCCGGTCACGGGGTCCTTCGCGAAGGCGGTGTGCAGGTACTCGACCGCCGCCACCGCCTCGTCGGCGGAATCCTTCTTGGCGTCGAGGGGGATCACCAGCGCATCGGCCTCGTCGAGAACGGCCTGGGTGGCTGGGTGGGTGATCCCGGTTCCGCAATCGGCCAGCATCAGCGGGAAGTAGTCGCTCGCCAGGTCGACCAGCTGGCGGTAGTCGTGGGCGGAGAAGCTGTCGGCCGTCGCCGGATCGGCTGCCGAGGCCAAGATGTCCAGGCCCGCCGGTGTCAGTTGCGTGTGAGTGCGCACGTCCTGCACCCGCCGCGGCCGCGGTCCGGCCAGCAGGGTCAACGCCGAGGACTCGGTGCGCGCCGTTGTCCGGCGTGCCAGGTTGCCCCTATCGGGATTGACGTCGAACGCGATTACGCCATCGGTCCGGCAGGCTGCGAAGGCGTTGCCGATCCCCATGGCGGTCGTTGTCTTCCCTGATCCGCCCTTGAGCTGTACCACTCCGATGCGGAAATCGGACTCGATCGCGGTGCGGATTCGCCGGTCGAGCTCCCTGGCGCGCACTTCGGCGGGGCTCTCTCCGAGGTTCAGCGTTTTGCCCGACATCAGATAAAGCGCACGCCGCCAACCCGATCCCGGAGCTGGGCGAACCGGGTCTCGGCGCCAGTCCCGCGACTCTGGGGTAACCGCCGCTGACCGATCAGACGACGTGTGCCGCCACTCGCCGGCATGCGCCCGCTGGAGCGGGCTGACGCCCTGTGCGGGAACGCCGTCTGTCCATAGCCCGCTGTCGGCGCGCCCTCCGTAGGCCGCGGTGTCCGTACTCCACGGCGCCACCACGGGCGGGGGCGAGTACTGCTTGGCCATCCTCTATTCCCTTCTGCTCATGAGGTTTTCGATGAGATCTTGTCCTCGGTCGACTCCGATTGGGTGATCCGCTTGTCGCCCTCGGCCTTCTCGGCGACGGCCTCTTCGGCCCAGTCCGACCACGCCGGGTAGGACTCCGCTTCGGCCCACCATGCGTTGCGCGCGTCCTGCCACACCTCGACAGAGCAGCTGAACGAGCGCCGAGGCCGAGTGCCGGCCTGATCCGGGGGTGTGCGCCGACCAGGCGGCAATCGGTCCGGGGCGGGCTCGAACGTGGAGATACCGAGGTTCTGGCGCGTGCGCGCGGTCTTCTCGGCGAGCGCCGCCTCGAGCCATCCGGTCCAGGTCGGGTACTGGCGGAGTTGCTGGCCCCACTTCTTCTTGGCGGCTCCCCACACCTCGTCACTGCACGAAAAGTTCTCTCGGCTCCATCGACGTCCCCCCGCCGCGTCGGACTGTGTGTCGGCCACAGGCTCTTCCTTCCTCTCGACGGCGTCGCAGGCTGGGTCGCACCTGACCGCAGCCGCAGGGTTCCACTGTATCTAAAGGTGCGTCCACACCTAATGGTCCGAGTACCCCCGCCGAGCCTTTCGGATCTATCGCACCATTAGATACATTAGAGGCATACCAAGTTTACCTGCGGCAACCGTCGCAGGTGAAACCGCAAAACGGATGTTTTAGATACATCAGCTACAACGGAACCATTGGGGCTGGTGACCATCGCCGCCCCGCCGCCGAACAAGGAGGCGAACATGGCGCGGCGAATGCGAAGAATGCAGAGCGAAGGCCAGCTCAGCCTGGAGGCTCTATGGGGTGACCCGGACCCGGCCCCCTCGACCGTCGACAACCGAAAGGACAATGAGCGCGATGATCATCGATCAGGTCAGGACGTACTACTCGACGTACCTGCCACAGACGACCGCAGCACTGGACGACTCGGAGGAGTTCTTCCAGGAGCTGAGCGACCAGATCAGCCAGCGGGTCGAGCAGATCACGGCGCAGCTCGAAACGAACGCGATCGTGCCGGGGCAGGACTACCTGGAGCGAGTGGGAACGCTGAACACCCTGCGAGCGCAGGCACTGGAATCGGCGCTGGCGGAGCTGCTGTACTCGACACCCCCGGAAGTCGACGAGGACCCGGAACCCAGCCAGACCGAACGCGACCTGCTGGTGATGCAGCAGGAGGAACGCGCGGTGGATCAGCGGCTGGAGATGGCACCGGGCAGCCCGGAGGCGATCGAGTGGGATCGCCGGTATCCGCATCTGGTCGAGGAAGTGAACTGGATGCTGACCGATCACGGGGAGCTGACGGTCGAGCAGAAGCGCGAGCAACTGGCGCAGATCATGCACCGGCAGGACGAAGCGAGGGCCCGGCTCCGTCCGTAGAGCCCCGCACCGGCGAAGGTGGGGACGTCCTTCCCGCCGGGGAACGGCATTACCTGATCGACGGGCTAGAAGTCTGGGAAGCAACCGCCAGCGACTCCCAGGAGGGCCGATGGGAACGTGCCCGCAGCATCGGTACGGCCACCAGCGCTGAGGAAGCCATCCGCTTGGCGCAGGCCGACGCAATGTTCACCCCGGCCGAGCTGGCAACGCTGCGCTGCAAGGTCGAGGACGAGGCGTACTCCTACGGCGGGTACAACCGCCCACTGGAGATCTTCAACCCCGGCACCGCCCCTCGCTACTTGACCGAGGGGCCGCTCAAGTCGTTGTCCACCGGGGAGCGGTTCGGCCCGACCTGGCTTCTGGTGGAGTCCTACCTGCGCGCGCACCCGGACCTCTACGACGAGACACCCACTTCGGTGGAAGCCCGCCAGGCGCAACGCAGTGCGGCCGTCAAATCGCTGACCACCGAGGCCGCCGAGCACTTCCGGGCCGGCCGACTCGCCCGCGCGCGAGAACTCGTCGATCAGGCCGAACTCGCCAACCCCTACGAGACCGGGACATACGACGGCATCCGCGCCCGCATCGACCGGCTCGCAGGGATCGTCGACGAACTCGGGCTCTCGCGACCGCAGGAACGGTTCGACGGGCTGCCCGGGGGCAAGCAGGCACAGGTCAGCGTCGGCGACCACAGCTTCTCCCTCGAGCCCCGAGGGGGCGGCCGTTGGGTCGTCTACCCGAAAACCGGCGGCGTCGAGGACCAATCCACACTGGCGGAACCCATGCCGACCAGCGAGGTAATGCCGCGCATTCGGACCTACCTGGCAACTCTCTCCGCCCCGCAGAACCCCGAGCCAGCAGCTCACGCTCCCAGCGCTGCGACGACTGCCGCAGAACCGCGCAATCCCGCGACCCCAGGGGCTGCCCCGGAGGAACCGCTTCTGATCGTCATCGAGCACACCGCGGAGGGCACGCTCGTCCGCAACACCGACAAGAACAACCTCGAGCTCCGGCAGGCCCTGCATGACGCCAAGTTCAATTGGTCACGCCCGCAAAAGTTCTGGTACCAGCGGCGGGCAACAGATTTCGCGGTGCGTACCCGTCGAGTCGGTTACCTCCGGGCCTCGCTGACCAGGCTCGGGTTGCCCTTCACGGAGACGAATCCGGCGAGTGCCTTGTCCGCCACCGCGGCCGCGGACGCCGTTGAGGTCGCGGCTCCGGAGAGAGCGCACGAGCAGCGAACACCCACTGAAACCCAACGTGATCCGGCAGCGGAGTCGGTGGCCTCCGCCGAGGTTTCACCGACGGCTTCGAGCACGCCGACGCCGCCTTCACTGTCACCTGAAGGCACTGCTAACACCACGACGGCGACATCGACGGCGGTTCCTACCTCCCGAACCGAACCGCCCGCCGACCAGCCGGACAGCGCCGCCGGAATTGCCGAAGTCCCGGCACCCGAACAATCGCCGGCTCCGAAGGTCGAGGTGCCACGCTCGACCCAGCGCCGCATCGAGGCGAACCTGGCAGCGATCAGGACTCTCCAGCTGGTCGAGGCCGAGAGCCGTCAGCCGACCGACGCCGAGCGGGAAGTGCTGGCGAAGTGGACCTCGTGGGGTGCTGCTCCCCAGATCTTTGACGCTGAGCGCGAAGAGTTCCGTTCGGACGCCGAGTCGCTGCGGGCCCTGATCGGCGAGGAAGGCTGGAAACAAGCCAATCGCACCGTCCTCAATGCCCACTACACCGATCCGATGATTGTTCGGGCGATGTGGGACCACCTTCGGGCACTCGGGTTCACCGGCGGTCAGGTACTCGAGCCAGGTTGCGGGGCGGGGGCCTTTATCGGGCACGCTCCGCAGGCGGCATCGATGACCGGCATCGAGCTGGACTCCACCACAGCGCGCATCGCGCAAACGCTGTACCCGCGCGCCAACATTCGCGTCGAGTCCTTCGCGGACACCCGGCTCCCGGAGGGGCACTTCGACGCCGCGATCGGAAACGTGCCGTTCTCCTCGGCCCGCCTCCACGACCCGGTCCACAACGCCGGCGAGCACACCATGCACAACCACTTCATTCTCAAGTCGCTCGCGCTGACCAAGCCCGGCGGCGTGGTGGCGGTGGTGACCAGCTCGTTCACGATGGACAACAAGAACCCCGCTGCTCGCCGCGAAATCGCCGCGCAAGCGGACTTTCTGGGCGCAATCCGACTTCCCAACGGTACGCACCGACGGGTCGCGGGCACCGACGTGCTCACCGACATCCTGATCCTGCGCCGCCGCGACGGTGAAGCCCGCCGACCCGGCGGGCCCTTCGAGCTAGCCGTCACCGCCGAGCTCCCGCTGACCCGGGGACAAGGGGAGACAGAATCGGTACTGGTCAACGAGTACTTCCTCAACAATCCGGAGATGGTGCTCGGTGACCTGCGGGCGGGCACCAGCGTTTACGGTGGGCTCGCGGTCGAAGTGCTCGGCCGCGGCGACCTGGAGCAGCACCTGCGCGACGCGCTGGCTCGAATCGCCGAACGCGCCCTGTCCGAGGGCATCGCCCATCAGCCCAGGGAGCTGGCCAGTGGCGAGCGTCGGGCAGCCGCAGCCGCTCCCGGTGATCCGAACGAATTCCCTGGCCATCTGCGCACCACGGCGAGCGGATTCGAAGTGCTGCACACCGATGGCACCTACAGCGAGCTGAAGGTGCCCAGCACCCAAGCCGAGGAGCTGCGGGCACTGCTCGGCTTGCGAGACACCGCGGTTGACCTCTTGGAAAACGAGGCCGCCAACGCCGAGGACTCCGACGAGATCGAGGCCCTGCGCACGCGCCTCAACCAGCGCTACGACCGCTACGTCGAGCGCTATGGAGCGATCAACCGATGCTCCTGGCATCCGACCGGCCGTGTCGACGACGCCGGGGAACCGGTGATGTCCGTACGCCGGCCGCCGGTGATGCGGGTGTTCCGCGACGATCCGCACGCGCCGGTTGTGCTGGCCCTCGAGGACTACGACGCCACCACCGACAGCGCGGTGAAGATGGCCATCATGCGTCAGCGCGTCGTCGCGCCGCGCAGTCCGCGCCTGGGTGCGGATACTGCCGAGGACGCGGTGGCGATCTGCCTCGACACCCACGGCAAGATCGATCTCCCGGTCATCGCGGGCCTGCTCGGCGTAGACGACGACGAAGCCCGCGTCCAATGCCGAGGTCTCATCTACCCCGACCCCGCCGACAACGGCCGGTACGTTCCAGCGGCGGAATACCTCTCGGGGAACGTGCGGGTCAAACTCGATCAGGCCCGCGAGGCGGCTGCGGCGAACCCGGAGACCTACAGCGACAACGTCACCGCGCTCACCGCGGTCATCCCGCCCGACCTCGGACCGGCCGAGATCGACGCCCGCCTGGGCGCGGTGTGGATCGAAGCGCCCGACGTGCAGGCGTTCCTCAACGAGATCCTCAACGATGACACGATCACCGTCGAGCACACCAAGGCGGGGGAGTGGAAGGTCACCGGCGGCCGTCGCGGCATTCTGTCGACCCAGGAATTCGGCACTTCCCGCGTCCCGGCGCCCAAACTCGCCCAGGCCCTGCTGCGGCAGGCCCCGATCCGCGTCTACGACCCGGACGAGAACGGTGAGGCTCGCATCCCCAACCCCACCGAAACCGAAGCCGCCAACGAGAAGGCCGAGCAGCTCAACGAGCGGTTCTCCGAATGGGTGTGGGAGAACCCGGTCCGGGCCGCACGCCTGAGCGAGGAATACAACCGGCGCTTCAACAACCTGGTGCTGCGCAACTACGAGGCCGACGGCAAGATGCTCAGTCTGCCCGGCCTGTCCAAGGTCTACACCCCGCGTCCGCACCAGCGCGCCGCGGTGGCTCGCATGATCGCCGAACCGAACGTGGGCCTCTTCCACGCGGTCGGCGCTGGCAAGACCCTCGAAATGGCGATGGGCGTCATGGAGCTCAAACGCCTGGGCCTGGTGAACAAGCCTGCCATCATGGTGCCCAACTCCATGCTCGACCAGTTCGCCCGCGAATTCCTCCAGGCATACCCGCAGGCGCGCATCCTTGCCGCCGGCACCGAGGATCTGGCCGGGGAGAAGCGGCGGCAGTTCGTCGCTCGCGCGGCCACCGGGGACTGGGACGCGATCATCCTGACCCGCGGGTCATTCCAGCGCCTCGAGGTCTCCCGCGAGACCGCGCACTGGTACTTCGATCGTGAGATCGAGCCCCGGCGCCAGTACCTGGCGGAACTGATGTCCGGCAGCGCGAAACGCAGCGTCGTCAAGCGTATCGAAGACGCGATCCTCAAGTCCGAGGAGAAGCTGAAGAAGAAGCTCGGCGGTCCCACCGATCCGGGCATCACCTTCGAGCAGTCCGGCATCGACTACATCGTGGTCGACGAGCTGCACGACTTCAAGAATCTGGCTACCGACACCCAGATCGAGTCCGCCGCCATTGCGGGCAGCCAGCGGGCGCAGAAGCTGCACATGGTCGTGGAGTACCTGCGCGACAAGCACAACGGTCGCGCCATCACCGGCGCCACGGCCACCCCGCTGGCGAACTCGATCACCGAGGCGTACGTCGTGCAGCGCTACCTGCGCCCGGACCTGCTCGAAGAGGCCGGAATCCGCAACTTCGACGAGTGGGCGGCCACCTTCGGCAAGACCAAAACCGAGCTGGAGATGTCGGTCGACGGCAACTCCTGGAACCTCAAGACCCGGCTCGTGGGCTTCCGCAACGTTCCTGAGCTGCAACGCATGTTCCATGTCGCCGCCGACGTGAAACTGCCCGAGGATCTGAACCTCCCGGTGCCCAAGCTCGCCCGCCGTGCCGACGGGCAGCGTGCGCCGGAGGTCATCTCGGTGCCAGCCACCGAGACCCAGCTCGAGTACGTCCGCGACCTCGGGCACCGCGCCCAGATGGTGAAATCGCGGGCGGTCGACCCGACCCGCGACAACATGCTCAAGATCTCCTCCGACGGCCGCGCCGCAGCGCTGGATCTCCGGCTGGTCAAGTCGCTCGGCCTCACCCCTGGCGCCGCAGAAGAACAGGGGAGCCCGACGCTGGACACCGCAGAGGGAGCCGCCATTGCCGGATATCTCCACTCGAAATCCCCGAGTCCGTCTACAGCGAGGTATGTCGCACTGTACGCAGCGCGATCACGCCACGAACCGCAGCGCCAGGAACCGCAGGAGATTGCCGAGGAAGAGTTCGGTCTCAAGCTCGAGGCGGCGGCGGACTGGATGTTCCAGAAGTGGCAGGCCGCCAAGGATCAGGTCTACCTCGGCCGGGATGGGCAACCCCACGCCCGCCGAGGCGGGCTCGTCGTCGCGTTCTGCGATCTGGGCACCCCCGGTGAGGACTGGAACGCCTACGACGAGCTCAAGACGAAGCTCATCGCGCGGGGCGCTCCGCCGGAGCTGTTCGCCTACATCCACGACGCGAAGAACGACAAGGGCAAAGCGGCGCTGTTCACCAAGGCCCGAAACGGCAGCATCCAGTTCTTGTTCGGTTCCACGTCCAAGATGGGCGTCGGCGTGAACATCCAAGACCGCATGGTCGCCATGCTGCACGTCGACTGCCCTTGGCGGCCCGCCGATATCGAGCAGCGCGACGGCCGCGGCATCCGCCAGGGCAATCAGAACGAGGAGATCGCGGTTGGCCGAGTCGTCACCGAAGGCACCTTCGACGCCCGAATGTGGGCGGCCCAGGCGCGCAAGGCGGCCATGGTCAATCAGTTCATGAAGGGCTCTCTGACCGCCCGCGAGATCGACGACATCGGCGACGCGGCCCTCAACGCCAACGAGGCCCTCGCTATCGCCAGCGGCAACCCCCTGGTGCTGGAGAAGGCCGAGATCGACATCGAGGTCACCAAACTCGAACGTCTGCGGCGCGCGCACCAGCGCAGCCAGTCCATGCTGCAAATCCGCATCCGTGATGCCAACGACGCGATCCCCAAACTGGAGGCCGAGATCGACGCCTACACCCGGGCGATCGAGCACCGCAGGCCAACCAAGGGCGATGCCTTCGCCGCCAAGGTCAGCGGACGCTTCTACGACCACCGCGGCGACGCCGGCGACGCCTTGGCCGCCCGGCTGCTCAAGCTGATCGAAGACCCCCGGGCGGTGTGGAAGGAGTTCGAGGACCACGGAGTGGCCGAGATCGCTGGCTTCACCTTGGACGCCCGCAACGTCCCGACGGGCCGCGAAGCCAGGGTGTCGGTGGTGTTCTCCGACATCGGCGACGATGTCTACGTCACGCTCGACAAGGCGACGCTCCAGAAGGGCGGGACCGCCGTGATGCTCCGCCTGGAGAACGCCGTCAACGGCTTGGACAAGCGGCTTGAGGTTGCCACCGGGCGGCTCGAAACCGAGCGCACGGAACGAGAGCGCTCCGAACTCCGCCTCGGCAAACCGTTCGAGCACAGCGAACGGCTGGATGCGCTCCGGGAACGACAGAAGGAGATCAACAAAGAGCTGCTCGGCAGCAAGGAAACGGAGACCGAGAACGCCTCGACCGATCCGGCGACGGCGCCCGACGAGGCCGAATCCATCCGGTCGGCCGCAATGCACGACGCCGCAGCAATGGTTCACCAGATGGGAGGTGCCGCAGTGGTCAACAGCCCCAGTGGGATCACGATCATCAGCGATCGGGGCGGGCGGGCTCGGTGACCTTGACGATCACCTATCCGCATACGGTGCGGCGGCCTGCGCGGCCGCACCGTATGCCACGTTGTTGCTGGTGGGAGTGGGAAATGTGGTTGCGGGGTGTGTGAGGATTGTCGGTATGCCATTGCTGCGCGTCGCTGTCCCGAACAAAGGTTCTCTGAGCGAATCGGCTCTGACGTTGCTCACCGAGGCCGGGTATCGCCTACCGCGGGTGCGGAACAAGGAGTTGAACTGCTTCGATCCCGAGAACGAGATCGAGTTCTTCTTCCAGCGGCCCCGCGATATCGCGGTGTACGTGGGCGCGGGAACCCTGGATCTGGGGATCACGGGCAAGGATCTGCTCGACGACGCCGCCGCGCCGGCGGAGTCGGTTCTCGACCTCGGGTTCGCCCGGTCGACGTTCTATTTCGCGGCGCGTCCGGACGGGCCGAAGTCGGTGGCGGACCTGGCGGGCCGGTCGGTGGCGACGTCGTATCCGGAACTGGTGCGCAAGCACTTGGCCCAGGCGGGGGTGTCGGCCAACGTCGTGGTGTTGCAAGGCGCGGTGGAGAACGCGGTCGCCCTCGGCTTGGCGGATGCGATCGCCGATGTGGTGGAGACCGGGACGTCGTTGGAGAACGCGGGCCTGGTCACCTTCGGTGAGCCCCTGATGAGGTCGGAGGCGGTGCTGATCCGCAGTACCACGGCGGAGTGGACCGATGAGCGGGCCGAGGCGGTGACGGTGATGCTGGACCGCCTCAACGGGGTGTTGACCGCGCGCCGGTACGTGATGGTCGATTACGACTGCCCGCGGGCGGTGCTCGATGCGGCGTGTGCGTTGACGCCGGGGATCGAGTCGCCGACGGTGTCGCCACTGGCGGACCCGGATTGGGTGGCGGTGCGGTCGTTGGTGGAGCGCAAGAGCATCAACCGCACCATGGACGACCTCAAGAAGCTCGGGGCCTCCGCGATCCTGGCGACCGAACTGGCTGCCTGCCGCCTATGACCCACGCACCCGTGTCATCGCTGGTGTTGGCCGCCGTCGGCGCGGCGCTGGACGGCGGTGGCGATGAGTCGTATATCCCGCCCGGCGCCGTGTGCGGCAGCAACGGCTTCGCGTAGCGCGGCGATTTCCTCTGGCCGCAGCGCGGCGAGCGGCACATCCTCGCCGATCACCTGGAGCGCCTGTTGGGAGGCGGTTTCCAGCTCGTCGGCGCACTTGACCAGCTGGGCAGTGAGCGGAAATCTCGCCTTGTCTGCGGTCAGCAGAAAGTCGTCAGCCACGGCGCAAACCTAGCGCCCCCGACCGCCCATGGAGTTCACTTCCGCGGTATCGGGGGCCCGGATCGGCCACAGTGCTGGTACACAGCTTGATTCGTCGCGCTTACGCCGGATCTCCGGAATCTGGGCCCCCACGGGCCCGGATTCACGATCGGTGGTCAGCGTGTCGAACACCTCGACCGCGCACCGGTCGGTGTAGGCCGCGACCTGATCAACGACCACCCGGACCCGGGCGGCGTCGGTGTCGGCGCGCAACCACGCCGCGGCGAAGCGGGGTTCGAGCAGGTCGGGGGCGGCGGTGAGGAGGGCGTCGAAGACGGTGTCGATGACGTGGCGCTGCCACGCCCGGCGGGCCCGCAAAGCGGGTGCACGGAGCACGAAGTGCAGGTGCACGGCTTTGAGTACCGCGATTTCGGCGCGGACGTGGGCGGGCACGACCAGATCGGCGGTGAACCGGTGGTGCGGGCCGAGTCCGGTGCCGGCTTTTGTCGCCTCTGTGATCGCGGTGGTGAACCGGGCGGTGAGCGCGTGCTCCAGCGCGGAGATCGCGGCCAGGTCGCCGGGCCCGGGGCGGGTGAGGGCAGCGACGGCGGGCAGGCCCAGCAGGTCGTTGGTGTGGGCGTCGATGTCGTCGACGGCCACGGTGGTGAAGTGGCCGTGGGCGAGCTTGGCGAACTCGGCGCGCTCGGACGCAGACGTGAGCGGGGACAGGGTGATCGCACCGGTGCGCAGCCCGGCGGTCAGGTCGGTGACAGCGTTGGCGATGTCGTCCGCTGTGTCCATGATCTGCGCCTCCACGCACAGCCGCCGATCCGGTGCGCCGTGGCGGACCCAGGCCAGGGTGTCGGCGTCGTCGGGGTAAGCGCCGAACTTGCGGGCCGGGCCCGGGGTCCACGGGTATTTGCAGGTCGCGTCCAGGCTGGCGCGCGTCAGGTTCAACCCGCCACCGGTAGCGGTGCTGGGTTCGAGTCGGGTGAGGATGCGCAGGGTCTGGGCGTTGGCCTCGAACCCGAGCCCGTGGGCGCGGGCCTTGGTGCGCAACGCCATCTCGCCGTTGTGCCCGAACGGTGGATGTCCGAGATCGTGTGCCAGGCAACCGGTTTCGACCAGCGTGGGGTCGGCGCCGACGCCGAGGGCGATGCGGCGGCCGAGGGTGGCCACGGTCAGGGAGTGGGTGAGCCGGTTGTGGGGTACCGGCCCGGCGTCGGGTTCGTCGACCTGGGTGATGTTCGACAGTCGGTGCAGCGCGCCGCTGGCGAGCAGCCGGCCGCGGTCGTGGTCGAACACGGTGGCCGGATCGCGGTAGGGGTGGCCGTGTTCGGGGATGCGGCGAGCCCGGTCGTGGTGGCTGTAGCCGGTCGGGGTCGTCATCGGCGTGGTCCTCTCGTCGCTATGGGGTGATCGGCTCGTCGACGGTGGTCGACGCGGCGAACAGGGCCTCGATCTGGGCGGGGTGCAGGTAGCGGGTGATCAGTGGATCGGTCCGGAACCGGGCGGCCGGGACGCCGAGGAACCGGTGCTCGAGGTACATCAACCGCCGAAACACCAGCCGGTAGATGTGTGCGGGGACGCCGTGGCAGGAGACGGTCAGCAGCTGCCCGGCGTGGTGGTGGCGGCGGAGTTCGAGGGTGCTGATCAGCCGGTTGGTGTCGAGCAGCCGCAACTGCCCGGCGACGTCGACGACGAGGTTGTCCATCGGCGGATCGATGAAGTCCGGGATCAGCGACGCTTCGGCATCGAGGGCGGGCACCGGCGCGGTGTCGGCCAGCAGCCCGCGCACCACGCCGGTGAACACGGCGAGCTGGTCGAGGGTTTGCCGCGGGAGCCGGTGGCGCGCGGCGATGCGCAGCGACCAGGCGGGCGCCACCGGCACGAAGTCCTTGACCACCACCGCCTCGCACAACCGCGCGGACGGGGCGGGCAGCAGCAGGCGCTCGTTCGGGATCAGGCCGGGCAGGACCGGATCGAAGATCGCCCGCAGGTATCGGTACTCGCGGCGCACCTTGGCCACGGTGAGTTCGGGGGCGTCGGGCCGGAACACCTGCATCACCACCGGGCTGCCGGGCCGGTGGTAGACCGTGGAATGGTTGCCCTGCCCGATCGCCCGATGCCGCCGGGCCGTCCCGATCACCGCGGTCATGCCCGCACCGCCTCGTGGGAGCCGATGACCTGGGCGTAGCCGGTGGCCATCTGCTCCACCCCGAACCGGGTGGCACTGGCCCGCCCGTTGCGCGCCAGGCGCCGGTGCAGTGCGGTGTCGGTGAGCACGCGTGCCAGGGCGTCGGCGAGCGCGCCGGGATCGCTCGGTGGCACCAGCAGCCCGGAGCGGCCGTGGTCGATGTAGTCGCGTGGTCCGCCGTGGTCGGTGGTGATCACCGGGGTGCCGGCGAGCATCGCTTCGATGTTGGCGTAGCCGAACGCTTCCGGGCAGCGCGACGGCAGTACCGCGACCGTCGCGGCCCGGTAGCAGGCCGCGACCTCGACCGGGGAGAGCTCGTCGAGCAGGAACACCCGCCCGGCCAGGTCGCTGGCGTTGATCAGATCGGTCAGCTCCCGGGTGTAGTCCAGGGCGCGGGTGTCGTGCATGTCGTGGCCGTTGAACACCGCGAACGCCTCCCCGGCGACACCGCGGGCGGACAGGATGCGCAGGGCGGCGATCAGATCGGCGTGGCCCTTCCACGCCACCCGCCGCGCCGAGAGCAACACCATCGGCCCGTCCGGAAGCTGGTTGCGGCGCGCGAGGGCGGCGAAGGCGTTCTCGGCGGCGGCCGCGCGCATCCGGGACTCGAACTCGGCGATGTCCATGCCGTTGGGCACCGTGTGGACCCGCTCGCCGGTGATTCCGGCCTTGGCCAGGTGTTCGGCCACCGCGGTCGACACCGCGACGATCCGCACCGAGTGCTCGGTGACCTCGAGACGGCGGCGCAGGTAGTCGAACCGCCGCTCGGCGCCGGCGAGATCGTGCACCACCCCGGTCACGTTCAGGCGGCCGACGCCGGCCGCGGCCAGCCGACCGGACTGTTCGGCTTTGAGCACCGACACGATCGGATTGATGTTCTGCGCCAGCAGATCCGGTGTATCGGCGGTGGCGATGACGTAGGCGTACTGCCGCGCCAAACCCGCATACACCGGATTTGCCGGGTCGTCGATGGCGTCCTCGTAGAAGTGGCGCACCCGCGCGGGGTCCTTGCCGCCGTCCGCACCGCCGAGGTACTGGCCGAACCCGCTCCGAATCCCTTGGGCCAGCACCACGGTGCCGTCCGGGGTGCGCAACTGGTAGGCGCCGGGGCGGGTGGCGCCGGTCTGGGTGATCGCCCAGCGCGTCCCAGGATGCCGGGCGGCCAGCGCGGCGAGCAGATGGTGGGTGTGGGCGACCAGACCGGTGTGGCGACAGGGTTTTCGCTGTCCCGTGGCCACGACGGTGCCGTGCATGTCGTAGGTGAGGATGTGCATCGCCGACGGGAATTCCATACCGTCCTCCACGTTCCGAGACGACCGGATCAACAACCCCAGCAACCGGTTTCGGTGAACCAGGTCACATCAGGACACCGCGCGTATGGCCGGTCGCGGCAGTGGTGCGCTTGGTGCGTTTCGGTGCGTTTCGGTGCCGAGAGCGCACCGCGGTCGGTACCCTCGCCGCATCGACGCCGACGATCCGGTCCAGGGGGCGAGGTGGGTGAACGCACAGCTGGCCACGTTGTTGTCCGACCTGGGATGGCGGCCGGAAACCTTCGCCCGCAAGCTGAGCGAGCACGCCCAGCTGCACGGACGCCGCGAGCATGTCCACCCGAAAACCCCCTACAAATGGCTCGCCGGTGCCCGCCCGCGCTCACCCTGGCCGGACCTGGCAGCAGCGCTGCTCACCGCCGAACTCGCCCGGCCGATCACCCCCGCAGACCTCGGGTGGAACGCCGCCCCCACCGCTCCGCTACTCCCGGCCGACTCCGGGCTGGACGGGCCATGGACAGCGGAAGGGGCCTTGCGCGCCATAGCGGCGGTCACAGAGGCTGATCCCATGCAGCGAAGGCTCTTCCTCACCCTGATGGGCACCGCGATCACCGCGCCAGCGCACCAGTGGCTACTCGCCGCCGAAGGCAGCGACCTCACCCACACCGCCGGCACGCGCATCGGGATCGGCACGGTCGAGGAGATCGACACCATGACCGCCAGCCTGCGCCGCATGGACGACCAGCTCGGCGGCGGCACCCTGCTAAAAATGGTCCGCGCCCACCTGCGCCACGTCCTGAACCTGCTGCGCCACGGCAGCTACGACGACACCACCGGACGCCGCCTGCACGCCTCGGCCGCCGAACTCCTGCGCCTGGCCGGATGGCTGTGCTTCGACACCAGCCAGCACGCCCGCGCCCAGCGCTACTGGGTCGCCGCGCTGCGCACCGCCCACACCGCCGGCGACCGCGCCCTCGCCGCCAACGTCCTCGGATTCATGAGCTGCCAGGCCAAGGACATCGGCCAACCCCGCGAGGCCGCGATGCTGGCCGACACCGCGATCTCGGGCTATCCCGGTGCCAGCGCACGAGTTTCAGCGATCCTGCAACTGCGCGCCGCCGAAGCCCACGCCGTCGACGGATCGCCGACCAACACCCGCCGCGCCATCGACGCCGCCTTCACCCACCTCGATACCCCTACCGACGGAGCGCCGGACTGGAGCTACTGGCTCGACGAAACCCACGCCCACGGCCAAGCCGGATACTGCTACCTGCGCCTCGGAGAACACAGCGCAGCCCGGCATCACCTTCGGGCCGCGCTACGCAACAGCAGCGGCAACGACTCCCGCGAAGGCGCTCTTCGCTACGCGCTGCTGGCCACCACCTACGCCCGCCAGCCCGAACCCGACATCGACCACGCCCTGCACCACGCCGAACACGCCGTGGACCTGCTCACCGCCCAGGTCACCTCGACCCGGGTGACCGGCCACCTCACCACGCTGCTCAGCGACCTCACCCCTTACCGCCACCGACCCGGCGTCCGCCAACTATCCGACCGCGTCCGCGCACTCCAGGCAGCCACCAGCAGCAGAAGCGCCTGACACATTCGCGCGGGGGTGGGGAATCCCGGGCAGGTTCAGAGGTCGTGGACGTCGTCGACGCGCGCCTCGGGGTCCACGTATACCAGGATTCCCAGGGCAGCACCCACGCGCAGGGCGAGGCTCCGAGCCTTGGCTTCAGGCAGGTCGGCGAAGCCTCGGCAGATCGCCGACAACGGCTGATCGAGAGTCGAGTGGCAGGTGATATGTCCCTCGTCGTGGAGCGCATCCCGCACCATCTGCGACCGGCGGCCCGGCCGCAGCCTCATGAGGTTTCCGGGGCGGAAGATGCAGGTACTGCACTTGTCCTCACAGACGCGAACCTCGTTGTGCGAGTACACAATAGCGGTTCGCGCATCGTCCTCCGCGGTGTCCAAATGCCCGCATACCTCCTGTTGCGATGGCCGGTCCGGTTCCGGGAGGCCACGATGGCAATCCAGCGTGCCAGCTTCCTGGTGCGACCGGTACCGGGAGGCCGGGATCAGTCGTCACAAATGCTGCCTGGTGTTCGGCCGCGTGTCGCCCGGAGACGGGAGTCGTCGTGGCGGAAGTCGGAGGGGCTGCCGGAGTTGCTGTCGGGTTCGGGGGTGTCGTAGGCGGCGGCTGCGTCGGCGTGGTGTTGTCGTAGCGCAGCGCGGAGTTCGGGGGGTTGTTCGATGATCACGTCGCTGCCGAAGCTGGCGACGAGTGGGATGAGCCATTTCCAGCGGTCGACGTAGAGGACGATGCGGGTGGTGCCGTCGGGGTCGTGGTGGACTTCGGAGTCGGGTTTGAGTCCCAGGCGCAGCATTTCCTCGCGGCTGCCGGGGCGCACGCGGATGACGACTCGGGTGGGTCCGCGGCCGAAGTCTTCGAGTGCTTGGCGCCACCAGTCCTTGAGGTTGAAGGTGGTTTCGGGGTAGACGAACTTCAGGTCGGTGGCGGTGAGCCGGTCGATGTTGTTGAGCTGGTAGCGCTGGGGTTCTGAGTGTGGTGGTGCGGCGACGAGCCACCATTCCCCACCTTTCCAGACCATGCCGTAGGGCTTGACGATGAGGTGCTGGTGGTCGTCGCTGTGGTGGACGCGGACGGTGATCTGGATGGCGGTCCCGGTGAGCAGGGCCTCGCGGAGTGTGGCGAGGTGACCGGAGCTTTCGTCGCGCCAGTACCAGTCGGTGGTGTCGAAGTAGATGCGGTGGGCGAGACGGTGCAGGAACCGGGCGCGTGAGGCGCTGACGTTGTTCCTGCCGGAGTTTGCTTCGCCGCCTGTGGGTTCGGGGTGGGCGTGTCCTTGTTCGAGGAGGCCGAGGACGTAGAGGCGCAGGGCGTCGTCGCCGTCGACAAGCAGGGAGTCCAGCGGTTGATCGGTGGTGAGCCGGAATCCGCCGCCGCGGCCGGCCACGGACTCGATCGGGATGCCGAACGCGATCAGTTCCTCGATGTCGCGGTAGATGGTGCGCGCATTGACGCCGAACCGGGCGGCCAGCGAGGTCGCGGAAACCCATGTGCGGGACCGCAACTGGTGAACGATGGCGGTGTGGCGGGCGTGGCGTGGGTTGGTCGGCGGCATGCGCGCGAGTCTGCTCGGCGGTGTGGTCAGCTCGCTGCGGCGGCCTGCCGGTAGACCTCGATCAGACGGCGGCCGACCGATTCCGCGGTGTAGTTGCTCAGGTGCGCGGTGACCGCGTCGTGGTCAGCGGGTTCTGCGTCGCAGACGGCGATGATGTTCTTGGCCAGGATCTCCTCGTCGTGCGGGTCGGTGTAGCGGGCGGCCAGGCCGCCGGTGACTTCGCGGAGGACGGGCAGGTCCGAGCACAGCAGCGGTGTTCCGGCGACGAGGGCTTCCTGGGCGGGGATGCCGAAGCCCTCGAACAGGGTGGGGAACACGAACGCGGTCGCGGCCCGGTACAGGGCGGCGAGCTCGGCGTCGCCGATGTGGCCGAGGATCGTGATCTCGGGGTCGCGCATCGGCAGGCCCCGTTCCCAGCCGCGGCGCCCGGCCAGCAGCAGCCGGGCCGGTACCTGGTCGGGGGCGGCTGCTCGGGCGAGCCGGAAGGCGCGGACGAGGCGGGGGATGTTCTTCGACGGCATGTACACGCCGACGCCGAACAGGAAGGGCTCGGACGGGGCCAGGGCCGGGTCGGCGGTGCGCAGTTGGTGCGCGAAGTCGGTGGCCACGTAGTTCGGTACGACCTCAAGGGGTTTGCCGAGATCGCCGAGGGCGCCGACGATATCGGCGCGGGCCGCGTGGGAGACGGTGATGACCGCGCGCAGGTCCTCACCGGCCAGCAGGGTGTGCAGGCGCGGGTTCTGTACGTCGCGGACTGCGCGGACCATCTGGTCGGGGAACAGGTAGCGGCCGGCGTCGTGCAGGGTGAACACCGCGGGCCGCGGCAGGGCGGCGGGCAGCGCGAACGGGTAGTGCACGAGGTCGGCGTCGAAGTGCTCGATCTGGCGGTGCAGGTGGTGTTCGCGCCGGTCCGGCACGGTGAGAACGCGGATACCCGCGCGCTGGGCACGCGGGTATCGGTCGGCATGCTCGGCGGTGAGCACGACGGCGATCTCGACCTTCTCACCGGTCGCGGCGAGGGCGTCGGTGAGCAGGTGGATGTAGCGTTCGACACCGGTCTGGATGGTGGCGCGCCAGTAGCGGGCGTCGATCGCCACGCGCAGTGCTCGGTCAGACACGGGCACCGGATTTCACGCCGACCTGCGTGCCCAGCTGCGCTACCCAGGTCTCGGTGTCGGTGGTGAGGAAGTCGAGCACGGTGTCGCCGAGGTCGCCCCAGCGGTCGGCGATGAACGCGGTGACCGTCTCGGGGGTCGGGTTCGGGTCGTCGAGGTAGAGGCGGCCGATCACGTCGACGACGTAGGTGTCGACGTGGGCGTGCCCGCCGGTGCCGTAGGACAGGTTCACCGCGAGGTTCGCGGTGTAGGGCCCGACGCCTTTGATCTGGAGCAGGTCGGTGATGACCTCGGCGGTGGGGCGGTGGCGCCATTCGTGCCAGCTGTAGCCCGCCTCGGCCAGCGTCGCGGCGGCGGCCGCGAGTCCTTTGGCGCGGAACCCGACCTTGCAGGCCCGCAGCTGCTCGTCGCTGGCCTGTGCCAGCTGCGCGGGGGTGGGGAAGGCGTAGATCGTGGCGTCGTCGACGGTGGTGTCGGTGGGCACGCCGAAGGCTTGGGCGAGGTTGCGCATCATCGCGTAGATGCGGGCGAAGTTGGTGCGCTGAGCGCAGATCACCCCGCACAGCGCTTCGAAGATGTCGGGGTAGAGCTTGCCGCGTCCCAGCCCGCGGTGCGCGACGGCGGCCGCGAGCACCGGGTCGTCGGCGGTGAGGGCGTGCACCTGGTCGTAGGGGTAGTCCAGTTGCAGGCAGCGGGTCAACGTTTCGGTGACCGCCGCGACGGTGGCGGTGTCGAGGTCGGGGCCGGTCAGGGTGGCGCTCAAGGTGGTCGGCGCGGTCTGACGAATCCGGGCGGTGGTGATCGTGGCATCGCCCGGCCCGGTGCGCACGGGCCGCACCAGGTCCTCGCCGTCGCGCACCCACGGGTAGATCAGGTAGGTCTCCAGCGCGTGGGTGAAGTCGACGTGGCCGTTGACCGGCAGCTCGATCACGGTGGTCTGGTCGGTCATGCGATCACCAGGTCCTCGAGGTAGCGCAGCGTCGGGGTGCCGGTCAGGTCGACTTCGACGTCGAGGCCGAGCGGCAGCGGGAACTTGGTGGAGGTGTGCCCGAATTCGGCGCCGGTGACGATCGGGAAGTTCCCGCCGGCGCAGCGCAGGATCAGCTCGTCGTAGGTCTCGTCGGGGGCGTCGTCGCGGGGGCTGTCGACCGGTGCGGCCACGACCAGACCGGCGATGTGGTCGAGCACTCCGGCCAGCCGCAGGTGGGTCAGCGCGGCATCGACCTGCACCCACGGCACGAACACCTCCTCGAGGATCAGCACCGCCCCGCGGGTGTCGGGCATCCACGGGGTGCCGACGAGGGCGCGGATGGTGCCCAGGTGGCCACCGACGACCGGGCCGGAGAACACCCGCCCGGCCCCGCGCGGCACCCGCCAGTCGCTGCCGGAGACTGTCTGTCCCTTCACCCGGCCGGACACGATGGACCAGAACCGGTCAGCGGTCGCCGAGTTCACCGGTTCCCGGGTGAAGTCGTAGCCCGTGGGCCCGTGCACGGTGGCCAGCCCGGTCCGCGCAGTGATCGCATTGGCCACGATCACCGGGTCCGACAAGGCGGTGAACACCGTCGGGTTCTCGGCGATCACCGCGTAGTCGAGCAGGTCGAGCAGCTGCGCGGCGCCTTTGCCGCCGGTCGCCGGGACGATCAGGCCGATGCCGGGGTCGGCGAAGGCGGCCATGAGGTCGGCGGCCCGGTCGGCGGGCGGCCCGGCGAGGTAGCCCGTCGCGGCCCGCGCGTGCGCGCCGACGGTGACCGGGTGCCCACGATCAGCGAAATACGCTGTGAGCCGGTCGAGTTCGTCGCCGGGGACCGGTGAGGAGGTGGAGACGATCGCGACGCCGGTGCCGGGGGTGACGGCGGGAGGCCGGATTACGGGGCGGGTCATGGTTGTGGTGCTCCTGCTCGTGTCGTCGGGTCGATGTCGCGCACCACGCGCACGCCGACCAGATGCCCGCACTTCTCGGCGGCTTCCAGCGGGCGCACGGTCGTGCGCAGGAAGTACGTGTTGGAGGCCACGTCCCCACCCCGGTAGACCGGGTGGCCGCGGTAGGAATCCGAACACCACTGCCAGACATGGCCGGTCAGGTCGGCGAGACCGAACGGTGATGGCCCGTCGTCTCCGTCGTCGATGGTAGACACGGCCGCACCGCGCTCCAAGCACCGTGGCGGACCGGGCAACGCTGCGCCCCAAGGGAACCAGCGCCCGTCGCTGCCGCGCGCGGCGTACTCCCATTCGGCCTCGGTCGGCAGCCGGCCACCAGCCCAGCCCGCGTACCGGTCGGCCCAGTCGAACGGCACGATCACCGGCTCGGCGGGCCGCTCGGCCCGCACCGGGGTCTCGGCGAGGGTGAACCCGCCACCGGCCGCGTGGGCCGCGGCGGCCGCGTCGTCGGGGGCCAGTGCGGTCAGGAACCGGGCGAACTGGGCGCGGGTGGCCGGGGTGACGCTGAACCACACGCCGGCGATGTCCACCGGCGCCTGCCCGCGTTCCCCGATGGGCTCGATGCCGAACACCGCCCGCACCACGTCGGCTTCGTCGTCGGTGAGGCCGGGCGCGAACCGGGCGGCGGGCAACCGGATCTCGCGCGCACCGTCGACCGCGCGCCGCCGTGTCGGCAGACCGGTCGCCGGTTCGGCGGCCGGGCGGGTGGTGAGGTAGTTGGTGAGCACGGTGAGCATGTCGGCGGGGGCGATGCCGTCGCGGGTCGCGGTCGGGCCGGTGAACCAGGCCCCGCCGTCGCCGATCCCGTCGGGCCCGTGCTCGGCGGCCCACCCGATATCGGCGAACCAGGCGGCGTAGGCGTCGTTGCGGCCGTTGGGCCGGAACACCGCGGTCAACGTGGGGATGTCGCGGCGGTGGGCGTCGCGGCGGATGAGATCGAGCATCCGCTGGTGCGTGCCCGCCCACAGCAGGCGGCAGCTGGCCAGCAGCGAGTCCAGCCGCGCCGTGCCGTCGCGGTAGTCGACCTCGGCGACGCCGACGATTTCCGGCGCCAGGGCCGTGCCGTGGTAGCGGACCTCGAACGCCAGCACCGCCCAGTCCGGGTCGGCGGCCAGCTTGGCCAGTTCGTCGGCGCTGCGCCGGGGGGAGGTCATGTTGAACTGGTTGCTGCGCTGGTGCAGCTGCGCGCACCGGTCGAGCACCGCCGGGTCGGTGGGATCGGTCAGGCACACCACTTCCGGGATCAGCTCGCCGGTGGCCTTGGCCCGATAGAACGCGGTGCGGGCGGTGTCGGAGGCGGTGACCGGCGCCGCACCGGGAGGCGGAAGCTGGGCCAGCAGGTCCGCGACGAGCAGCGGCGGCCCGGCCACCGACGGCACCCGCAGGTCCGGCCACACCGTGCGGGCCCGTTCCTGCTGCGCCGGGTCGTCGTCGACGAACACCACACTGTCGGGGGCGATGCCGTCGAAGAAGCCGAGGATGTCGGTGATCCGGTCGGCCTTGTCGATATCCGGCTGCGCCCACAGCCCGGCCAGCCCGATATCGGCGGCGTGGGCCTGCACCGCGGCCGCGGCGGCGTCGCGGTCGTTGCGCGACAGGCCCGCCACCAGCGTGCCGTGGGAGCGGCGATCGGCCAGCACCGACCGCCACACCCGGTGCGGTGCCGCAGCCAGCATGTCGGTGCCGTCGAGACCGGTCGTGCCGTCCTCGGCGACGGTGCCGGGCCACAGGACTCCGTCGAGGTCGCTGATCACCGCTTTCGGCCCCGGCTGGGTCTGTGCGGCGATCAGCTGCCAGTGCAACCAGGCCGTATCCACCAGCCCCGCCCACAGCGCGGCCGCGCGGATGTGTCGCCCCATCGCCCGCAGCGCCGCCGACGTCGCCGGGTAGTCCGCGCCGGCGGACAGCACATCCAGGGACGCGACCCGGTGCAGCGCGGCCACCGTCACCCCGTGGCGGGCAGCCCACTGCGACAGGGCGCGGTTGGCGTCCTCGATCACCGCATCGATCCGGCCGTCACCGGTGAAGGGCACGGTCTGCACGATCACGGCGGGTTCGGCGGCCGCGACCTGTTCGACGGCGTCGACCAGGCCGGTGGCCGCGCCCGCGTCGCCGGTGAAGATCGCGGCGGCTTCCGGCAGGGCAGCGGTGACCAGCACGGTCGCGGTGATCTCGTCGCGGTCGGGGGCCAGGCGGGCGGTGAGCCGTCCCAGCAGCTCGCCCAGCGCGGGCAACGCCACCGGCTCGGGCAGCAGACGCAGGCACAGCCCGGCCCCGGGGTCGCCGAACCCGGACTCGAGGCTGGTGAGCCAGTGCAGGTAGTTGGTCTTGGTCATGGGAGATCCCCCGGAATATCGGCGTCCAATCGGATGATCTGGCCGCTCACGTACTGCCACGACGGGTCGCACACCACCGCGACCGTCGTCTGCGCGACCTCGTCGATGCTCAGCGCGCGGCCCCACGGCAACCGCGCGTAGTAGTCGGCCGGGTCGGTGATGCCTTTGCGGGCCAGGATCTGCTCGGCCATGGGCGAGCAGATCAGCGACGGCGCAACCACATTCACGCGCACCCCGTGGCCCGCCTCTTCCTTGGCCAGCGTCCACGCCAACGCCTCCAACGCCGCCTTCGACGCGCTGTAGGCGCCGTTGCCGGGCGTGCAGGTCGCCGCCGCCTGCGAGCTGAGCACCACAACCCGCGCCCGCCCCGACCGCGCGGCCGGATGCACCGCCCGCCACATCTGGTGCAGCGCACCGGCATTGACCGTGAACAGGTCGGACAATTCGGCGGGGGATGTCGCGTCCAGGCGGGCCTTGCTCGAGGCCGCGCCGGCGGCGAACACCATCACGCCCAGGTGCTGCCCGACGGCGGCCGCGAGCCCGCCGAGATCATCGCCGGACCGGGCATCGAACCGGGTCCAGGTCAGGTCCGGCGCGGCTGGGCCGGTGCCGGTGGTCGAGGTCGCCACGACGCGATGCCCCCGCTCGAGCAGAAGCTGCACCACCGCGGCGCCCACCGCGCCGCTGCCACCGATCACCAGCGCAGCACCCGCACCGTCGCGCGGTGCGTGCCCGCCCGTCTCAGACTCCAGCGCGGCGGCCACGGTCGCCTCCTTCCACCGGGTCGGAGTCGGGGTGGTCGGTGACGAACATGTCCTGGAAGCGCATCTGCCGGTCCGGGATGCCGAAGAACGCGCCGATGGCACGGGCCCGCTCGGCGGCCGCCTCGTCGCCGCGCCGGACCTGGACCACGACACCGGGAAAGATCACGATCATCAGCTCGTCGTCGAGCAGGTGCGCGTACCACCCATCTGGTGCGAGCACCGCGGCCAGCCGAACCGCGACCTCGGCGGCGCGTCCCGGCGCGACCTGCACCTCGAGCACCTCGACCGGGATGCGCCGGTCCAGCAGGTGCGGATACGAGCCGGTGAGCACCACCGGCATCGGCAGCGGCAGGCTCCGATCCGGCAAGCTCTCCCGCAACACGATCCCGCGCATGCTCAGCTCACCCCCGCGCCGGGTGCCTTGACCAGGCGAGTGTGCGCGCGAGCGCGGGCCACCATCTCGCTGCTGGTCCACGGCGTCTGCGAGTCGTAGTAGTCGAAGTCCGCCCACTGCGCCAGCGTCGTCGGCGCCTGGAACCCTCGTTCGAGCGCCAGGTCGAACAGCGGAACGCCCGGGAAGGGCCCGAACAGGTGCACGCGGGTCTCCGGACGCGGGTCCAACGTGCTGATCTCCTCGATCAGGCTGTAGGTCGCCTCGATCTCGGCCTCGGTCTCGTCCGGGAATCCGACGATGAACGTGTACGCGCCGAGAATCCCGTGGTTGGCGATATCGCGGGCGACATCGAGAACCTGGGCTCGGGTGACCTCCTTGCGCACCACCTCGCGCAGTACCCGGTCGTCGCCGGACTCGATACCCATCAGCAGTCGGCGGCAGCCGGAATCGGCGATCGAACCGAGCAGGTCGAGCCGCTGCTTGCGGGCGCGCAGCACGTCGTTGGGGTTGATCGAGGCCGCCCACGCCAGGTCGATGCCGCGCTCGGCCTTGAGCTGGCAGAACTCCACCGCCCGGCGCACGTTGACGAACCAGTCCGCGTCGTAGAACTTCACCCCGTTGATGCCGTAGCGATCGGCGAGGTCGGCCAGGTCGTCCAGCAGCGAATCCGCCTGCATCGCACTGTATTTGCGCTGATAGGTCAACTCGTAGCAGAACGCGCACTTGTACACGCAGCCCTGGGAGGACACGTAGTTCAAGGTGCGCGGCGCCACGGTCGGGTCGTCGCGGATGTAGTCGCCGACGGCCAGCAGGTCCCACGGGTAAGCACCCAGGTTCCCCGCCCGCGGCGGGTTGATCGGTCCCTCGATCCGGTTGCGGCCGTGCACGGCGAGCAGGCCGGGCACCGAGTCCCAGCCGGCCCGGTTGCGCAGGGCCTCGACGAACGCGGGCATCGATGCCTGTCCCGGGCCTGCCAGCGTGACGTCGACCAGCTCGTGCTCGGCGGTCTGCTCGGCGAGCACATTGACGTGCGGGCCGCCGAACACCAGCGGCGGGCAGCCCGGACGGTTCTGCGCCACCTCGGCCATCTCCAGGGCGTGCCGGATCTGCGCGCCGCCGGTCATGATGCTGATCCCGATACACATCGCCCGGTCGGCGTGCTCGTCGAGGAAGCCCGGCCACTCGGTCTGCGGACGCTGGTTGCCGTCGAAGATCACCACCTCGACGCCGTTGTCCATCAACGGTTTGGCGATGGTGAGCAGCGAGAACGGCATCCAGTGGTACAGGTAGTCCTTCTCGTGCTCCACCTGCGGATACACCAGGATCACCAACGGGCGATCCACCAGCAACGCGGTCACGACGACACCCCCACCACGGGCAGCATCCGAACCCCGCTGGACTGGCCGCCACCGGGGTGGAAGCTCGCCCCGGCGTAGGTCGCCAACGCATCGGCCAGCGCACGCTCCAGCCGCGCCGGATCGTGCAGGATCGGCGCGAGCGGCACCGAGATCTCATCCCGCAGCAGGCAGAACTGCAACCGGCGATCGGCGGTCAGCCGCAGCGCCATCAACGCATCATGGCACGGGAAGAACCGGCACCCCGAGCACACATCGCCGTACCAGGCCCCGGCGCGGCTGTCCTTCAGCACGACCTCGAATCCCGAGGCCAGGGTCATCACCGTCATCGGGTGGCCGAGCCCGCCCTGAGACCGGCTCTCCACCACCACCGCGCGGGCCCGCAGCCCTCCCGCCACCTCCTCCAGCGGCACATACAGCGACTCGACCGTGGCACCGCCGCGGGTGATGGCCAGCCGCCGGGCGAAGGACTCGGCGCCGGCGTCCAGGTCGCGGATGACATCGAGCAGCTTCAGCGTCGCCACGCCCTCGCTCTCGCACCACGCGGCCAGATCGGGCACCTCACCCGCGTTCACCCCGGCCATCACCACCGTGTTGATCTTCACCGGCACACCGGTGGCCACGCAGGCGCGCATCGCCGACTGCACCTCGGCCAGGTCGTCGATACCGCAGATCTGGCGGTGCAGGCCCGCGTCCAAGGTGTCGATGCTCATGTTGAACTGGGTGACCCCGGCCGCGGCGAGCGCACCGGCCCGCTCACCGATTCGCGGGTGCCGCGAGATCACCTCGATCTCCGACATCCCCGCATCCCGCAGCCCCGCCACCGCTTCCTCGAGCGGGGCCCACAGTGCCGGATCACCACCGGTCAGCTTGATCGAGGTCAGGCCACGCTCGACCAAGGGCGCGACGACGGCCAGCAAGTCGGCCACGGTCAGTTCCTCCCCCGCGGTGGTGGCCACCGCCTCCCCCGAGGGGCGGCAGAAGAAGCACGCCCGCCCGCACCGCGAATTCACCGTCACCCGGAACTGCGGCAGCCGCTCGGGGAAACCTTGACGTTCCGACATTGCTTTCATACCTGTCATCATGAGCCCATCTCAAGCGAAATTGCCGACAGTACAACAGAATTCGATGTCAGTGTTTCTGTGCGCGGCGCGCGAAACCCTGACATCGAGAGTGCTTCCGAACCACACCGAACCGGCTTAGGCTCGGCGGCATGATCAAAGGTGTGCTCATCGCCGAAAGCCTCGTCGCGGGCGCGAAGATCGAAGCAATCCCGCTCACCCTCACCGGCGTCTACCGGGTCGCGGTCACCGATGCGGCGGACTACCAGCCGCCGGTGTGGACGATCATGTATTTCGACGCCGACGACGCGAACGCTGACACGCTCGCCGAGCGATTCGCCGACCAACTCGACGCCCCGGGCTGGTACGTCGACATGCACAACGACACCACCGTCTACGTCGTCTTCCCCGGCAAGGTGTTCCGGTACGCGATCGGCGACCCCGCCGGCCGCGCCGAAGCAGTCGCCTACGCCACCGGAGTGGCCGGAGTCCCCGACACCCAGCTGTGGGGCGAAGGCAACACCCCCGACCCCGCACTCACCTGACCAGCACGCCTCCGCCATACCGTTGAGCGGCGCGCCGAGCGGCGGCGCAGTAATCGGGTTGTCGCCCATTGCATTCCCTCCCAGTAGTAGTGCTGCTCAACGGTTTTGAGGCTCACCCCGGCCGCTGGCATCGAGTGGCCAGCCGGATGCCGAAGGCGTCCTGGTGGATGGGAATCGTGTAGACCGTGGGCACCGTGCATCTGCCGGTCAGCAGATCCGCGACCAGGTCGTCGAGGCCGCCCGCGAGTTGCGCGGCGTGGACCTCGGCGAAGTGCACCTCGCTCCCGGTGGCAGCGATATCGGGGGTGTAGGCGAGGGCGCACCAGTTCGCGATCCGATCCACGACCGCACCGACGGTCTCGGTATGGCGCCGCGCGCCGGGTGCGGCAACCGGGGTGACGAGCGCGATATACCGGTCGATCGCGCGGACCAGACGAAGCCGGTGCATATCGATCTGGTCGGCTCGCTCACCGCCACCTGAAAGCCGGGCCGCATGCAGCGCGCCGAGTTCCCCGGCAGCATCCAGCATCGGGTGCGGCCGCGACACCAGGAGCAGGCCACGAATGGTGTGGATCAGTGTCGTCGAGCTCGGAATGCGAGCAGCGTGCATCGGTCCGTCGCTCGTCATCGCCCAGCCTGGAGGTGCCGATCCGGACGAGTGAGGGAATGCGGGCGCCCACCACCCTGCGGCCAGCACATCGGCGGGTCCACCGTCCAGACCGCCGCGATGCGCCGCACCGTTTCCATCCACCCTCGTAGGTGTCGCTCCGAGGGCACCACGACCACATCCGCCCGCGCGGAGTGCAAATGAGCCAGCAGGACAGTCAGATCGGTGGTGACGTAGGTGTCGCGGGCAGGCAAATCCAGCCGCATCCGCCGGGCCAGCGCCCGGACGCTCTCGACACCGCCCTGCCCATCGCGCGCCGAAACATCTTGCCGGACAATCGCAATCGCTCTCATGAGACCGCGCTCCGTAGCGAGCTGCGCGAGACCGACGGCGTCACGGCCAGGGGAATCCTCGCCCACGTGAGCGTTCCGCCGGCCTCGGGCTGTACCCGCCCGTGCTCGGCGAAGGCGGTGATCGAAACGCTCAGCGGCTCATCGGCCCGGGATGCGGTCTCGTGCACCTGGACTTCCAGCGTGGCTTCGCGCCGGAGTAGCCACACGGTCACCTGGTTGTTCGGCGCGAGATCCGGGAAGCCGGCCGCGACTCGCGCGTAGATGCCCGGCTCGGCCGCCGCCATGGCTTCGCCCAGCACCGCGAGGACGATCTGCTCGACAGGCTCGGAGAGGTGCCGCAGTCCGGCACGGGTGAGTAGCTCGTGCGTCTGGAGCTGGGCCAGCCCGCGAGTGGCCAAGTTCAGTCGAAGCTCGAATTGCCCGATCGGAGTCCGCGGCGGGGTGGGGGCGGATGCCCGTGGCGACGGGATATCGCGGTTGCGGCGGACGGTGCGCACCAGGGCGGCATCGTCGTCCGGATCGAGGTACCACACTCGCAGCGGGCGGAGCCGCTGCAACTGGCCCAGCAACGTCAGCCGGTCGGAATTCTCTCCGCCTTTGAGGTGGGTCGGCGTCGGCGTGATGATGTGCCGCGACCACGCTTGCGAGACATCCCGCAGGAGCATCCACAACGCGCCGGTGGCGGCGCCGTACTCCCGGTGCACCACGGCCAGGTCGAAGCCTTCCCGAGCTGCGAACTCGCGCATCGCATCCTCTACCTCCTGGACGCGCTCGCCGACCAACTCTTGACGCAGATAGCCGTACATCAACGACGGTTTTCGGCCCATCGTCTTACCCCTGTCTGAACTTCGGCAGCCCGTCGTGCTGGCCAAACTGAGATGTGGAACCCGGTGTGGTTCGGTGCGTGGCGAAAAGGGCCGTATGGCCGAGTGACTCGGACCCGGCAGCGGCGGCGTGCGCAGCGGGATCGGTGGCCGCCTGGCTCTGGCCGGGACTGGCCGGCGCTCCCGCTCGCAAGGTCGCGAGAACCCATTCCAGGAAGCCCAGATAGTCGACGCCCGAGGAGAGCCGCGCGATGCGGCCGGGCCCCAAGTGCATCCGCGCATCCGGCTCGATCCGGAACTCGCGATGGTCGAAGGACACGAAAGCGCCTTGCAACGCGGCGAAGGTCAGCGGATCATGCATCATGCTCGCGGGGTGGAACCGCGCGAACCACTGGTCGAGGTGGCGGGCGATCACCTGGGCCCACGGAATCGACGATGTCGCGAGCAGGCGATAGATCGGGCTGTCCGGGTCCACTGCGATCACCGGAGTGAAGGTGTGATCGGACAGCACCAAGGTCAGATTCTCTGCTCGGTCTACGACCGTGTGGACCGCCTTCGGATCGAGCCGAAAGTTGTGCTCGGCGCGGTCCGGCTGGCGGTATTCGAGAGCGCCGCCCATCTGCCAGATCCGCAGGCGCCGGGCCAGCCCGAGCGGGTTCCGCCGACCGGAATCGATCTCCAGAAGGCGTGCGAGATCGGTGAGCGGCCCGATTCCCAACCAGCGCAATGGCGCCGACGAAGCCGGGTCGGTGAGTGTGGCCACCGTGGCGTACAGGTCCAGCGGCCAGGGGTGCGCCCCAGCGGGGACAAGCCCATCGGCGGCCCAATACTTACTCTCGCCCGCCGTGGCCCCGGCTGCTACCACGACGTCCTCGCGGCCGAGCAAGTCGAGCAGGTGGCGGGCGAGTATCGACCGCCGGCCGTCGGGGAACTCATCAGCGGTGACAACCAGTGCCAGACGTGGTTCGGTCATTGCGGCCAAGGCCAGTGCGATCGCGTCGTCCGGATCGCCGCCGATGTCGGTGGAAACGATGAGGGGACAGTCCCTCAGCGCCACCGGGTCGTTGGAAGCAGCGGCAGCCATGATCAACCCGCCTGCGACAGGTTCTTCGCGGCGTCCAGGACGATGCTGACCACGGTGTCGAAGTCGGGACGTTCTTCGCCGACGGGTTCCTCCACCCAGTGCCGCCGCTCGTCGTCCGGGCCGGGGAGCGTGACCAGCGAACCCTGAACAGTCCGGATCGCTTG
The DNA here is from genome assembly GCF_001182745.1 of Nocardia farcinica. Lineage (NCBI taxonomy): Bacteria > Bacillati > Actinomycetota > Actinomycetes > Mycobacteriales > Nocardiaceae > Nocardia > Nocardia farcinica. The sequence goes on from NZ_LN868941.1 coordinate 60,861, forward strand.
GAACTTGAACAGCTGGGACAGGATGCGGACCGGGCGTGGATCTCCCATCCGCGCGGGCTGGGTGACGAAGGTCAGGAACCCGGTTGCACGATTCTCGATCGTCGGGGTTGCCAGGCCCCGACGAAGCAGCTCGGCCCGAACTCGCTCACCGAGCGGGCGGGGCGTCTGGATTGTGTCCACGGGCCCGGCGCGCAAGATGATCTGCTGGTGCTCGTCCACCTCGGCGCCGACGAAACGGTTTTCTGTGATGTACCTCGCGCAACGCGCCGCCGCGGTCTCGGTCAGGGTAGTAGCCATAGCTCCTCACAGGGCATCCGATGATCGGGAAGGAAGCCGTCGAACAGCTCGACGGCGGTGATCGCGGGGTTGTGGCCCTGCGACCACTTCCGCAAGAAGTTCTTGACCGCTGAACGGCAACCGCGGTAGTCGAAAACCCGGTCAGCCCAAACGAACCGAAGATGCACATCGGGTTCTCCCGGGCGCGGCGAGCCCTTGCCGTTCAACCGCGCATCAACCGCGCGGGCCACGAAATCGGAACGAACTACCGCACTAGCCATCGCGGAAACCTCCGTCGGTGGGTTAGCTGCTGACCACGTCGTTCGGGCAGCGGGGCGAGGTGGCACGGGACTCCGAGGACGCCGGCCACCGTGAGTGGGGCGTGACTCAACCCGAGCTCGTCAAGCCAGTCGGCTACGTTCGCCCACAGCGGGTCGTCGTCGCTCGCTGGGCGGGGCTGGGGGAGCACTTCGGCCAGCCTGATGGCGGCCAACGCCTGCCCCAGCGTGAGCGTGCGCCCTCGCAGCTGCTCGACCACCCACTGGTCGTTCCCTACCGAGATCGCGGAAATAGTGGTGACGTCGCTCGACATCCTCCGGCCTGCAACCAGCTGAACAGCCATGATCAGGCCCTCCTTCGCGGGTCGACCGTGCTGAACGGCGAGTTGGGAGGGGACACCGAGTCCGGCGGCAGAGTCACGCCACCGTGTTGTCCGAAGTCGCACTGATATGCCGTCATCAGTCCCACCTGCACTGGCCTCGTCTCGGAGTGACCAATCCCCACGGTCACTTTGCTCTGCCATGTGTCAGAATGTCACAGTGACAAGCAACGTGCAATGCAAACGGCAAACATAGAGGTGGCGGATCGTTGCCGCCCAGTACTCCGACGCCGTCAGGGGCCGGAACTTGTGACAGAATGTTGGATGTGACAAAAAGTCACTGTGCGCTAGAGGAGGTGTGACCGGTGACTCAGGGCCCGATCTCGGCCAATGGCTACCGAATGTCGCCCTACAGTCGGCGGTTGCATCTCGGCGACCGCCTCCGCAACCTGCGCCAAGAGCAAGAACGCTCGATCCAGCAGGTGGCCAAGGAAGCTGACATCGACCGGACGCTGCTGACCCGCATCGAAACCGGACAACGTCGAGTCGCGGCCGACGTCAGTATGAAGGTTGCCGAGCATCTCGGCGTCGAGCAGCATTCGCCCCTCTGGCAGGAGTTCTACGCGCTCGCCCGAGACGCCGCGCAGTCCGGGTGGTGGGAGGGCCGCGCCTTCCGCGGGTTGTCCGACCGCCAGGCTTTACCGGCGGATCTTGAGGCAGGCGCCAGCCGAATCCGGTGGTACGACTTCGCGCTGGTTCCCGGCCTTCTCCAATCGCCGGCATACGTTCGTGCGCGCCATGATGCGACGGTCACCAACGATCATTCTTCGGACAATCCTGTCGAGATCCGCGCCCGCGAACGCCGTCAGCAGGAAGCGCTCACTGAGGGTGGTCCCCGGATCGAGGTAATCGTCGAAGAGACCGTCGTTCGGCGGCGCGTCGTGCCCGCTCCGGCAATGCTCGAACAGCTGGAGCACTTGCTGAAGCTCATCGACGCGAACGAGCAGATCGACTTCCGCATCCTGCCCGTCGGTGGCGAACTACTCGGCCTGCGAGCGCCGAGGTCGCCGGTGTCGATCTACGAGTTCGCTGCGGGCGACCCGCCCTTGGTGTTCGTCGAGTCGTTAACCGACGATGTGCTGTTGCGCGATCACGCCGAGGTCGCCAACCATGAGCGGCTCTGGAAGCGGCTGCACGAGATAGCCCTACCCCCGGACGAAAGCCGTGTACTCATCGCCCGGAGTGCCGAAATTCTCGCAAAGGAGCAGTGAAGCAAGTGAGGAACACGATCATGACCGGGCATCGGCCGCTTGACGGGTACGTCAAGGCGTCCGCCAGCGACGGCGGTGGTAACTGTGTCCTCGTCCGCCGGAAGTCGGGCGAGGAGCTGATCTTCATTCGAGATAGCAAATACGGGCGCGACCCGCGCAATCTTCCGGAAGAGGAGCCGGTCGTCGAGATGCCGGCCTCGGCATGGGAGGGGCTTCGGGCCGCTGCCTTGGGCGCTGCAACATCGCCTACGGTTCCCGGTCAGCCCGTCCTCGAAGAGGCGGTTGACGGCGGAATGGTGCTCCAGGGAGCGGACGGTACAAGGTTGACCTTCACCGCCGCGGAATGGAGAGCGTTCAAGGCTGGCCTCGTCGCAGGAGAGTTCGAGCCCCAGCAGGTCGCCGCCTAGGCCCGCCGCCCGTCCGTCGGCGACGACTCTCTCCGGCTCGCTACACCCCTACCAGAATCCAACGTCCGTCGACTGAACCCAGGTCGGCGGACGTTCGCATCTCCGAACAGTGCTACAGCAGATGACCCGGCTCGAAGCCGAACTCCACGACCAGGGCGTGCAGGCGCTGAACATCATCGTCGGCGATCGGCTGCCATGTGGACGGGGGAAGGAGCATGTTCTCGGCTGTGCGCTGGTCGCCGAGCAGCGGAGCGAACCGAACCCTTCCCAGGAGATCGCCCACCGAGGTGACGACGAGCTCCTCCAGCCGCCCAGGGACGTCGTCCTCCACCCGCAGACCACGCGCCTTCTGCCATAGGGGGGTGGCGCCTCCCCAGCGGAGTCGTGCGGGCGGCCAAACACCGGCCACCCGCACGGTCACGTCGATAGGGGGGTCCACCCACCGGCACGGCTGGTATCGGGCCTCATCGAACATATGAGCGACACTAGTTCACCGGCCGGGCGAGGGCCTATCCGGCTGCGCGCATCATCAACTCGGCGAGCTGCATGTTCACCAACCGCAGTGAGGCGTGAGTATCGTCCAGGGAATCGGAGAGCCGTTCGGAGTACTCCTCCGCTCGGCGGCTCAGCTGCTGGAAGCGGTTGTGCAAGTTGGTGACAGCGGCGTCGCCGGCTCCGTTCGCCTTCGCCGCGGCGATGTCTTCGGCCAGCTTCTCGAGGTCTTCCCGGGCCTGGTTGGTGAAGGCGTTGACGATCATCTCGCGCATCTCGTCTTCATCGGGCAGGGGGACACGGACGAAGTGGCTGCCGGACCCGAACCGCGCGACTACTTCGCGCAGCCCGGCCAGGGTCGCTTCGTGCTCGGCGGTGACGAAGTAGACCCCGCCGGTAGGTCGAACCTTCAGTCCCCCAAGGGCTTCTACGTAGCGGCGGACGATGGCCCGAAGGCGGTCGGGGCCCATGTAGGTCGAGTGCCAGGTGTGCAGGTCGGTGACTTCCGCGAGCAGCTGCTCGACTCGATCCTGTTCACCCTGCGGGAGGTCCGCGATGGCGGCGGCGTCCGGCTCCACCCGGAGCTTCCCCGCACCGGCGGCGTCGGGATCATCGGAGCGGATGAACGCGATGACGCCCAGGCGGGTGTCGTAGGACAGCTCGGTGCGTTCCTCGTCGCGGACCTCCCGCACGAGGTGGCGAACCAACTGACCGCTGTCACGGCGGACGTGGCGAACCATCAGCGTGGCCACCCGATCACCGGCATCGTCGCCTGACTTGCGCCGCGGACGGGTTTTTCGGTCCGCCGTGGGATCGTCGAGGGAGTAGACAGCCTTCACTCCCTGCGGCCCGGTGACCCGCTCGAAGGCGTCGTCGGCGCGCAGGGGAGGTGGCAGATGCACTGTGTCCAAGTCGAATTCGTCGAACCACTCTTCGAGTTCTTCCGGAGTGACCTCCCCCCGGAAGATCGAGTACAGCACCAGCCAGCCCAGCACAGGGCTCGTTTCTGCCTTGTCGGTGTACTGGTCGAAGACGGACATTGGGAAGCCTCCTCATCAAGCCGCAATCTATTCAAAACGTTCGTTTTCATCCCCACCGCCCCCCGTGAAGTCGGCGCGGTGGGGGAGCACGCTCGGTCAGATGACCCGAAACAGGTCCGCTGCCGGGTGCGGGTCGGCCAGGTCGTCAAGGGTGCGCAGGTTGTCACACAACGCTTCCAGCACGGCGCTACGGCCGGCCGGGCGGCGTGGGTCGGTGATGGCCACCCCGAACAGTCGGAAGTCCAGCTCGCTCTTGGCCGACTTCCAGGTCCGCATCCACTCTTCTGCCACCTCGGCCTCCCCATCGGTGATGAGCACGATGTCCCCGCCCTGCACCGCCTCGTCGCCGTGGTTCTCGGCGAGGATGTCGACGGCGGCACCGAGGGGTGTTTGGAAATCGGTTCCGCCGGAGAAGAAGGTCTCGGCGAAATCGAGTACCTGGTCGAGCGCGGCCTCTCCGGCCGGGAACCTGTGCACGCTGACCTGTTCAGCCGAGGAGAACAGGATGCCGACGAAATCGCGGCCCTCGGCGCGGGCCTGGTCGAGCAGCGCGAGCCCGCAGGCTTTCGCCCATGCCTCCGCGCTGGCGATCCGTCCATCCGGCCCGGTGTGCGGTGCACACATCGAATACGAGCAATCCAGGCAGGCGATGATCGCACCGCGGCCGCTGTGGTCTTCGCCCATGGTTTCGTAGAGCATCAGTTGCTTCTCGGCGAAGCGGGCGGCGAACACCGCCCGCAACGCGGGGTGCGCAAGATTGGCTGCCTCGGACGGGATCAGCCGCGTCAAGTCGTCGCCCAGAGTGATACCAACGAGTTCTCCGGCGACGTGTTCGAGCTTGCGGGTGCGTTCGGCCGTGGCCAGGCGCCGGAACCGGCCGACGAGGTCGGTGAACTTGCCCAGCCTGCCACCGCGCAGGCGCTCGGCCAGCCGGGCGCGCTCGTCGAACGACATCCGTTGCAGCTGACCGGGTCCGAGACCCCAGGCCGCCATCAGCGCCGCCTCCTCGCGCGCCTGTTCGGCGGCGGAGGCCATCGCCTGGCGAGCGTCCGCCCGCAGTGTGGTGCCGAGCGCGCCGGCCGCTGCTTCCGCTTGTGCGCGGGCCTGCTGGGCCGCATCGTCGGCGGCGTGCGCTGCGGCTACCGCGTTGTCGACCGCGGCGGCGGCTTGGTCGGGCACCGCGCCGTCGTCGTCTACCTGATCAGCGGCGGCGCCGAGCGCGACTTCGACTGCTGTGGCACGCTCGGCGGCCTCCTGCTCAGCCGCGGCGGACTGTTCGGCGGCCTGTTGAGCGTCTTGGGACTGCTCGAGCATCTGGGCCAGAGTCGAGCGCTGGGCGATCACCGCCATGGCGGCGGCGTACTCGTCACCGACGGTCTCGCGGTGGAGATCGGCGTACTCAGGAGTGCCGACCAGGGCGGAGACGATGGCGTGGTTCGGCAGCCGAGTGGGCTCAACCCCGGCAGGGTCGCGCAGGACGGGATCAGCCTTGTAGACGGTGAGGAATACATCCCGCAGCAGATCGGGCACGTAGTCGAAGCGCTGGGACAGCTCCTCTTCGACCTTGGCCAGCGCGGTGGCCTGATCCCGCACCTCGGTCCAGGTCATCACGTCGAACCGGTCGCCCTCCACGACCGTGACGGGCCGTGCGGGTGCGGACGTGCCCAGGCCGACCCATCGGCCTGCCTTGCGGGCCAGATCGGCGAACTTGCGCAGTGCAGTGCTGGACATCGAAACCATCCCCCTTCGGTCAGTTGCTGCCGGTCAGGGTGCTGACGTCCACGCCGAGCGCTTCGGTCATCACCCGGGCGTAGACCGCCTTGTGCCGGGCCAGCGCCGCGTCCACCGTGGCCGTGGACCGGCCTGCGGAACGTGCGTTGTGACGCAGCTCCTCGAGCCTCTTGCCCGCCTTGCCGAGCTTGTGGTTGGCCTCTTTGATCGCCCACTGCGACAACGCCTCTCGCGATTGACCCGCCTTGGCGTCGAGCTGGGCGGCCATCTCGGCAATGGCGTCGGACAGGTCCATCGCCTCCCGCGCGTCGGGGTTGACCAGCGCGAGTACCTCCCGTTCCACGGTGGGCCGCTCGGCGACCGAGTCCCACAGCACGTGGGTGAGCATCGGCAGGTCGTTGTCGTCGACCTCGGCGCGGCCGTCGAGGAACGCCGATGCCTGGAGAAGGCGAATGGCCTGCTTCCAGCGTCGATCCGACGCCACGAGCGACTGTCGCCTCAGCGAGGTTCGCAGCTGGCAGACAGTATCGACCACCCCGTCAGGCACCGCCACGGCCGGGACGTCGATCGTGACCGCCTGCTGCAACGCCGCAAGTGTGACCGTGGTCGGCGCGGCGGCGGCCGCGGGGCTCTGGACGGCAGAACGAATGAGGGCGGCGAAGTTCGACGGATCGGTCAGATAGCCGACCTCGAGCCGGACGAGCAGACGATCGTAGATCGCGGCGCTTTCCTCCCCGCTGGGCAGCTCGTTGGAGGCGGTGATGGCCGAGATCAGCGGGCAGCTGATCGGGGCCCCGCCGGATTCGGGGTGGTAGAGCCGTTCATTGAGGAAGGCCAGTGTCTCGTTGAGAGCACCCACCGAGCACTTGAAGATCTCGTCCATGAACGCGATATGGCAGGTCGTAGCACGTCCCTCGAACAGCTGGGTGTACCGGCCCTGGGTCAGTGCTGCCACGTCGACCGGTCCGAACATTTTCTTCGGGTCGGTGAATTTGCTCAGCAGAATCTCCCACAGCTGGGCATCGACGATCCGGCCGGTCAGCTCCCGCGCCAACTCGGATTTCGCGGTGCCGGGAGGGCCCAGGATCAGCGAGTGCTTGCCCGCAAGGATCGCTGCGACCACCGCGCGCACAACTTCGGAACGCTCGTAGAACAAGTCCGACAACTCATCGCTCACCGCCCGCAGCTTGCGCGCCGTGTCGGACGAGTCGTGCTCCACCTGCTGTTTCCCGCTCATGACCTCTCCCCGATTTAATGGGTACCCATTTAATGTGGACGACACTAGCACAGAGGTTGGACAAATGGGTACCCACTAAGTGAGGATGGGGCGATGACGCCCAGCGACCCGCACAAGGCCCCCCAGCGAACCTGGCGTCCTGAGAACGACGAGTACGACGACGCGAAGAAGCTCCTCCGCGCTCGCGGGCGGGGATTGACGGAATACCTGCGTGCCTGCGTGCGTTGGCTGCGCGCCGACCCGGACACCGCGCTCGCGATACTCGGCGAGCACTGGCCCGAGCCGCGCACCCGCGGACGTCCTCGTACGGAGGAGTCTTCGCATGAAGCGCCTCGCTGAATGCGGGGGAAGGCGGCGTCGTAGAACGAGACGGAGGGAAGGCGCGGGTGGCATCCGGTCTGGGGAGGGGTCCGGATGCCGCGCGCCTTCCCTCCGTGAGGAGGCCGTCGCCGGCGCGGTGGAAGGCCGAGGGGAGTGGTGCCTCCCACCGTGCTCGATGGTGACGGCGTGGCTTGGACGGCAAGGAATTACGGTCTGAAACTTGCCGGAACGACCGGGACGAATTTCGCCTCCGGGTCGTGCTTGTCGGGCGTGCAGGCGTAGAACGGCCCCGCCGGATCGGTCAGGTTGCGCAGCAGAGGGTAGAAGAAGTCGCGGAAGTACACGGCCATGGCGGCTCCTGGCTGCACGACCGCCTCCAGCCACGAGCGGCGCAGCGACCACAGCACCGTCACCGCCTCGGGGTGCTCGTACCACTCCGAGCACCAGCAGATCGCGCCGTTGGCGGAACTGGTGGTGGAGCGAGGCAGCTTACGCTGCGCCCACTCACCGATATTGGCGATCACCCATTCCAGCAGCACGTCCATGTCGATCTGGTCCGGATCGGCCCCGTCGGGGATCGCGGCAGGCGGGGCGCTGCTGGCGCCGTCACCCGCACCGCTCGGGGCGGCCGCAGCGGGAGCCTCACCAGGGGCGGCGGAAGCGAGCCGGTCGGCCAGAACGCCGAGCGCAGTCTCGAACTCGTCGAGCCCTTGGGAGGATCGGGCGGCGGTGGCGTCGACCCGCTCCACCTTCGTGGACAACAGCCGGTGCTGGTTGCGCATCTCGACGAGAGCTTCGCTCAGGGAGGCGACCTGGTTGCGCAGTTCTTCGACCCGCTCATCCGGCGATTCGGTGCTCACGCCGCACTCGCTTTCGCCTGCTCGTCGAGCCGCCGCCGCAGCGCCTTGGCGACCGGGTTGGCCGGGCCCAGATGCTCGATCGCGGCGTTCTGCACCTCCTTGGTGGCCTCGTCGCGGACTCGTTCGACATCGCCCTTGTCCGGTTCGGTGTACCAGGGGATGAGGTCGATCAGCACGGGGCGCGATTCCTGCCGGATCAGCAGCGCGTTGCGCTTCTTCATCGCAGCGATCTCTTCCACGGGCATGATCGGCTCCAGCGATCCACGATCGTTGGAGGTGGTAACACCCCCGGGACCATGGGAGCGGCGCCGCTCACGAGGTTTGTACTGTCCGACCAGGCCGGAGAGCTTGCGCAGGAACGGTTCGTCCTGCAATCCGGCGCCGAGGATGCGCACGGTGGAGGCACCCCACAGGGCGGCCGCGTCGTCCGCACCCCAGGTCGAGATCACCTGGGCTTCGGACTGGAAAATGGCGGTGACGCACATCGACTTCGACCCCAGGTGTGACGCCAGCTTCGGCAACCGTTTGATCTTGCAGATGTTGGCGCACTCGTCGAGAACGAGAGTCAAGGGTGGATCGACCCGGCCGCCATGAGCCGAGGCGGCGAGGTCGCCGAGTTCGAATATCTTGGCGACCATCGCCGCGATCACCGCGCCGGCGGAGCCGGAACCCTCCTGGGTCATCAAGTACAGCGTCGGGGCCTTGCCGTCTTCGTAGGCGAACAGGCTCCACAAATCGAGTTCGGTGATCTTCTCCGTGGTCGGCTGCTCCCACGTGTTCGGCGGAGTGATCCAGCGCAACGTTTCTTCGTCCTGGATGCTGGCCAGCGCGGTCTGGGCCTCACCGAACACACCGCCCCGGGTCTCGGCGGGCAGGTCGAGCACCGCGGCGAAGGCGTTGGCCGCACGGCGGTTTCCGTGCTGGTGCAGGATGTCGATCGGTTTGTCCGAGTACGTGTCGATCCAATCCAGCACGTCACGCATGGTGCGGCCGCTCAGGGATGCGGCCAGCAACGCCCAGGACAGCAGGTTCTTGCCGGTCGGGGCGAAGAACGGGTCCTCGTTCTGTCCGGACCCGCCGCCGCGGTTCTCCTCGATGAAGTGCTCGGCGACCTTCTTGGCGTCTCGCAGCGTGGTGATGCCGGAAAGGATGTTCCACCACCACGTCTGGGCGGCGTAGGCGATCTGGCTGGGATCGAAGACGTAGACCGGGCCGACGTCCTTCCGCAGGGCGCCGGTCAGAATCCACAGGTCCGGCTTGTTCGAGGTGGCGATCACCGCCCCGGGTGCTGACAGAATGCGGGGGACCGCGACCGCGGAGGTCTTGTTGCTGCGCGGTCCCATCATCACGATGGTGAAGTCCTCGTAGGAGGCATACACCGACTTGCCCTTCAGACGGCCGATCAGCGGCGCCAGCTCCCGCATGGACACGCCTTTGGCCGACTCGATCGAGGCGCGCAGGCCCACACCTCGCTCAGCAGCCTTCTTCCCGATCATGTCCGGGATCTGCTTCCTGTCGCGCAGCAACTTCTCCGGCGTCTCGTTCGGCCATGCCTTCCACACCACCCACGCCAGCGCCGCGAGCAAAAGGCACAACAGCGCCCCCACAAGCCCGATAACCAGCCACGACGTACCCTGCTCGTGAATGCGGTAGACGCTGTAGCAGATCCCACCGACGACCAACACCGAGATCCAAACCCACGCCAGCGCAGAGTCACCCATCACGCACCCCTTCGCAGAGGACCGACACTCACCACTCGCACCACCAGACCCGCCTCTTGGGCCGCGAGCAGCAGCTCCGCCCGCAACGCGGCGGCCGCACCGGCACTTCGGGTGCCCGGCACCTCGACGACGAAGACCTCCCGGCGCGCGGTGAGCGCCGCCGCCTCGAGCACCGGCAGCGGCCCGACGCCGGGAAGCGCACCGGTCTGCGCGCTCAGCGCGGCGAGGATCATGCCGTGGTCCAGCGGCAGCATCGCTTGGCGGACCACAGCCCAGATCGCAGCCTGTTCCCCGGCCGGCGTCTCGCCGAAGGTATCCAGATCAGCGGTCGGACCGGATTCCCCGTTCGCGTGCAGCAGCTGATACGGCTCACTGAGATCACCGGAGTGAATCCAGTCGAGCACATCCGTGAGGCTGCGGCGGCCGCGCACGGCCGCCAGCAACAGGTTCGCGGTCAGCAGCGTAGCTTCCGGGACGAAGTACAGAGCCGCCTCATCTCGGACCACGGAGAAGAGGTTTTCGGCGATCCGGTCGGCATCGGCGGCATCGGTGATTCTGGCCAGCAGATCCCAACGGAAAGTAGTTGCCGGGCCCGGCAACTCCGGGTTCCACACCAACGCCTGGCCCCACCACCGTCGCGGCAACGCCGCAACGTGGTCGGTCACGGTGATGACCATGGCCGAGGTAGCGCCGACCGGATCGTGGTCCCAGTCCTGTGCGGAGATGACGTCCCGCATCACGATCCTCTCCCGAGTCGGTCGTTCATGCTGCATGGCTCCTCCGTCCGTCGGAGTTGAGTCCGGCGAAAGCGCCGTCGGTGTTGTAGAGATCGAGTTCTTCCGGTGTCAGGTCGACATGGACCGGCAGGCCCATGCGGGAGCCGGACTTGATCAGATATTTGCCGCGACCTGGGTGACGTTGACCGGGAACCCAGGTCGGCGGAGCGGACCAGCGGGTCACCAACTCCTTCTCGCCAGAGGTGAACGGGCTGATCGCGTGCAGGCGCTCCATTTCGGCGTTGTCCAGCCCGCCGATGACTTTGATCGCGTTGCGCGCGACCATGCCCTTGGCCTTGGCCCGGTCGGCTTCGGTGGGCAGCGCTTCGAGGTCGGTGATCGAGTGCGTGCTTTGTGCCGACACCACACCGCGTGCGCGGTTCAGACGGGTCATGCGGTCGGACTTCTCCACCAGACCTGGTGCCGCGCGCAACGCGCGCCACAGTTCGTCCTGGGGCTGGAACACATTCCGGCGCTCCCCGGCGGCCTGCTTACCCTCGATCAGGCCGGCCGACCATGCCCACGCGCACATCATTGCGGCGGCCACCACGTCGTCACCGTCATCCTCAACGGCCTTGAGCGACAGCGAGACCGCGGGCAGATCGGCGTCGATCGAGAAGCTCGAAGACCGATCGAACATGCCCTTGATCGGGCCTTCGCACAACAGCACCAGGGTGTTGCGCAGCTCCCGGATCTCGCGGCGGTACTCGTACTCGTCTCGCGCCGCGACCACGCGCTGCAACGGTGCGCCCGCCTCATCGAGAATGTGCACGAGCTCCGGGATCGTGGGATCGGGGAGATGGTGCCGCGCGCTGGCGTCGTCGGCCTGGTCGACTGCCATCGCCAGCAGCAGCCGCTCGGTGGCAGTCAGATCCTGGCCGCCGACGATGGTGATCAGCGACTCCAGCAGGTCCAGGCGCCGGCCGCGGGCCTGGGAGACCAGCTGTTCACGCTGGCTGCCTACAGCGGCGCGAATCGCGCCGCGCAGCGGGCCGAGATCGAGGGGGTTGAGGCTGTGCAGACCGCGCCCGATCCGGAAAACCTTGCCTTCCAGTGCCTCCACGATTGGGCTGTACTCGTCTTTGATGTCGCCGGGGATCACTGCGGCGAAGCCGTACGCGACGAGGCCGACCATCAACCGTTTGCAGCAGGTGGACTTGCCGATGCCGGGCTGGCCCTGCACCCAGAGGCCCGTGTTGGTGACCAGACCGTCGACGAGCCACTGCGACGGGTCGAGCCCGATTGGCTCGGCGGTGTGCAGGTGGCGGCCGAAGGGGACGCCCCGGACGCGGGCACCGGATGCAGCCGGGAACGGGTAGAGGCCCTGAACCTGGGTGGTGGTGCCCGCATACAGCCGACCCGCGTCGACGTTGTGGGCGTACCCGCCGAACGGACGGTTCTCGCCCCGCGCGCTGGGAATCGGAGGCAAGGACTCGAAGGGCAGGAACGGGTTGAACGGAGCCTGTCCAGGCTCGTTCTCGTCGGGCTGTTCCTGTTTGCGGTAGGCCGGAGTGACGCCCAACTTCGCCAACCATCGCTCTGCCAGACCTGCTTGGGCTCCCGCACGCTGCCGCGCGGCGGATTCGGCTTCGGTGATCAGTTCGGTGGTCATGCCAGCCACCTCTGCGCGGCGCTACGGGAAAGTCCGGCGGTCGGCTCGATGCCGTAGCCGAGGCTCGTTGCAAACGCGGCGGCCTGTGCGCCGCGTGCCCGCCGGAACTGCAACTTGGAGGCGCTGACTCGATCCTCGATGTCGGCGCAGGCCGCGGCCAAGGTGTCCTCGTTTCGCACCGTGGTGGTGATGTACATGGTGAACTGGCCCAGCCCGGCGCCCATGGACTCTTCCTGAGCGGCCTTGCGGGCGCGGACCCGATCGTCGTACTCGCGCTGGGTCTCGTCCTTCTTCGTCTTCGCATTCCAGATCCGGCGCAGGGTGCCGGCCTGGATCTCGCGCTCGACGATCTCGGCGGCCTGGGCGGCGGTGTAGGGGCGGTACACCAGCGAGAAGCGCCGGTAGTACTTACCTGGGCTGACCAGCTTGAGCAAGATGTGGTGTCGCACCACCCCGCTCGGCGGAGCCTTGAAAACCCAGGTCACCGAGTATCCGCTGTCGTGGTAGTAGACATCCTTGGTCGACTCGGTTCGCAGCGGCCCCGCGTCGGACCAGGACAGCAACTCGTCGGCCTCCTCGTCGGGAGCGTCGGAGAGGAACACCCGGATGGCGGGGTCGAAAGCGGCGCGGATGTTGCGGATGACCCCCGCCGTGCTGGCCCGCTCGGTCACCGTCGCCCCGGCCGCAGCGAGTGCGGACTCGATGCGCGGCAACCAGCGCACCACTTCGGCCGCCCCCTCCGAGAGGGTCTTCGGCTGAGGAGACGCCTTGGACAGGTCGAAATTGACTGTCACCCGCATCTGCACGTCCGCGGTGGTCGTCCGCGACTGGTTCACGACCTTCTTCATGATCGTCTTGGCCAGTTTCGGGGCGTTCCTGCCGTCGCGCTCCATCCGCGCCAGGGTGTAGGCGCGCTGGTCGACACCACCTGTGGGGGAGGACTCGCACGTAAACACCACCGAGGAGATGATGGGTGTGAAGCCCAGATCGGCGAGCCAGCTGCCGTAGTTGCGAACCCAGGCTTCGGTGTCGGCCGTGTCGGCCAGGGTTGTGCCGACAGGGGACACCTTCAGCACCGCAGACAGGATGCCGGTGCGGCGGTTCCACAGCAGGCATTGGTTGCCGCCTCGGCCGTCCTCCACCGTCAACGGCTTGAGCGGCGCCAGTACACCGGGAAGGTTTTCTCCTCGGCTGACCTCTTCGAGAACGTCGGCCGCGTGGGCGTCGCTGGCACAGCGATTAGCCCAGGCGTTGCGTACGTTCCACGCCACGTGCTGGACGACCGTGCGCCGAGAATCGCCCACAGGGACGATCGTCAGAGCCAGCACCGGGATGGCGATGAGCAATCCCATGAAGGCGAGGACCAGGCTGATGAAGGTGGTGAATGCCAGGCCAACCACGGTGGCAAGGATGATGGCCGTTCCGCTGGTCCCGAGTCGCCCCAGCCCGAACCCGGTGACTTCGCGGTAACCGCCGTAACCTCGGGTCTCGCTCATCGTGTGCTCCTAACCTGTGTCGCCTGCCCTGCTGGTGTTGTCTTTCGTGATGCGTGTCGCCGGAATACGTTGTCGTTCATCGCGTCTCCGGCCCGAGGTCGTCGCCGGTCATCTCCGAGCCGACGTCATCGGCGGCCTCGACCGCCGAATTGGCTGCCGACATCCCCGCTTGGATCGCCAGGGTCGCCCCGCCGGTGGCAGCGGCACCCGCCGCTCCGGCAGCTGCCGATCCGCCACCCGCTGCTCCGGCGGCTGCCGCTCCGCCTCCCGCCGCGGACCCGGCGGCCCCACCGCCGGCGGCACCGGCGATCTCGACGCCACTGCCTCCGGCATCGCTCGGTGTGGCCGGTGTTCCGGCGGCGTCCGGATGCTCGGGCTGCGGGCCTCCGGACCCGGCCTCGAGTTCGACACCAGACGAGCCGGAGCCGATCGCCTTCTGCGAGGACCCGGACTCCAACTGGCTCTGTCCGCTACCGGATGTCAGTGCCTGCGACCCGCCGTTGCCCGGGGACGGATCAGGCTCTCCCGAGCCACCCGGCCCGGTGGCCGACATGAAATTGGCGAACCCATCACCCCCGGCGGACGTTCCGCCCCCGCCTCCACCACCGCCACTGAGCGCAGCGGCGCCGAGCATGCCGCCCGCCAACCCGCCGACCGCGACGCCGAGTGCGCCCGATCCACCGGAGACGTGCATGCCCATGAAGTCGAAGAACTTCAGCATCGCGGGGAGGGCGATCACCGCCAAGGCGACCACCATCAGGCCCGTGACCAGGGTGGTCAAGGACTGTTCTTCGCCAATGAGCTGGAAGCCGAGCGAGTAGATGAACGCAGCCATCGGTTTGTAGAGCACCAGCGCCACACAGGTGGCGGCAATGCGGGGGAACCACTGGCGTCCCCAGGTGGTGAGCTGTCCGGCGGCGGCGAACAAGATCATGTTGTAGAGCACGATGATTCCGGCCTGGCGAATGAAGCCCATCACCCACTGGATGAACCCGAGGATGGCACCGAGCAGGCCGAGGATCAGGACACCGCCGGGGTTCCCGATGGTGGCGGTTCCCAGCATTGCCTGCACGCGCTGGCCGAACTGGTTGGCGTCGGTATCGATCATCTGCCGGGCGAAGTCGTCGCCGGCGTGGATCGCCCCGGAAAGGACGATCAACGCCATCGACGAGATGACGACGTACTTGACGCCGCCCAGCAGGACTTGCGCACCGGGCTCGGTCCGGCGGGAGATCATCATCACCATGGCGCTGGTGAGGATTCCGGCCATCATGATGAAGAAGACGACCTTCTGCACCGGCTGTTTGTCGGCCATCACTCCCGCGTAGGACAGGCTGATCGAGTCGGTGCCGATCCACCAGGTCATCGACTCGACCAGCAGATCGCCAGCGAACTTCCCGATGGACTCCGCAGCCTTGCCGAATGCCGAATCCACCGCCTTGCCGACGGTGTTCTCGGCGACTGTTCCGGGGCTCAGGTCGAAGGTCCTTTCCCGGGCACCGTTGTTGATCTGAGCCCGATACAGGGTGTCGTCGTTGGGGTAGAGGTATCCGGTGTCCGGGTTGCCCTCGCACCCAGGGAACTCGGGGTGTTCCGAGCACCAGATCACACCGTCGGCGTCGCGCCAGCTCTTCTGTTCGGCGGTCAGTTCAGACAGCTTCTGCGGCATGTTCGCCGGCGGTTGCGCCGCGACGATTCCCGGTCCGGCGACCAGTGCCGCCAGCAGCACGCCGAGAAACACCATCGGCCGCAGCATCGCTCGCGCACCTGCGCGCGCACCCGGAACCGTCATGGTGGACTCCTCTCCTAGAAGGTCGTGAACCCTTTCAGGCCCGTGGAATTCGGAAGTTCAGGAAGGCCGGAATCGACCTGGTACACCCAGTCGTTGCCGTCCCAGAGCACAGCGCGGCGCTGGAAGTCGTAGCCGCCCTTGTTCGAGGGGACGGCGAAGTAGATCCGCGCGAAAGTCGGTGTGTAAGTGGCGAACTGGAAAGCGACGGGCTGACGGAACGCCGCGTCGAACTCCTCCGGAGACAGGTTGCGGGTCTGGGTCACTGCGTTGCGAACCTGCTGCTGCTGGCCGAGGTCGGCGCGCACCTGGGTGCCGAGCAGTTGTTCGTATCGGGTGTCGGTCAGCACTCGCGTGGAGATCTGCCAGGCGGCGATGAGCGCGCCCTGTGGCGTGTGGCTGTAGCCGTGGGCCCGGGGACCATCGACTTCGGCGGGCCCGTCGGGACCGAACGGCAGTCGTACTCCGTTGATCAGCTTCCACTCCAGATCGCGTGGCGGTGTCGCCGTGGCGACGGCACCGGGCTCGGCCGGAGTCGCGGAGTTGTCCGAGCGGTCGCGAACGACGGCGACCAGGACTATTCCGACAGCCACGACCAGCACGGCGGCCGCGGCCACGAGCAGCCAGCGTCGCGACGGTCGCGGGCCCTGGTTCGCGGGGCGTTCGGCGAATTCCCGGGTGGTGAACATTGACGTCTCTCCTTCGCTACAGCGGGGTGAATCCGGTCAGCTCTGCCGTTTCCGGCAGCGCCGGGGCGATCAGATCACTGCTGTAGCGCCAATCGCCATCGCGCCACACCACCGCTTGCCGGGCGATCCGGTAGGAGCCAGAGGGCCGGGGGTAGGCGTAATAGACGGTGGCGGCATCGCCGGTGTAGGCGCCGATCTTGAATCCGGCGGGTTGCACGGTGCTTGCCTGCACCGCGACCGGGTCCAGTCGGGGCTGGGTGGACCGGGCAGTGAGGATTTGCTGCCGATCTCCATCCGAGATCGCGGCCTGGGCGTCGAGGATGCGCGCGTAGTCCGGCGAGTACAGGATTCGCATGCTGATCTGGAGCGCCGCTATAGCCGCGCCCTGTGGGGTGTGGCTATAGCCGGCCGCGACCGCCCCGTCGATGCGGCTCGGTCCATCGGAGGCACTGAACGGCAGCGGAACACCCTCGACCCGCTGCCAGGACACCCCTTGCGGTGCGGCGGTAAGCCAGTCCGGGTCGGCAGGGCTGCGGTTGACCGGCACCTGGGGGACCAGCGATCCCTTCGCAGGGGTCGTCGGGGCGGCGGCTGCGCTGCTACTGGCTCCGGGGCCGGTGGCGAGGTCCTGTCCGCCGGAGCCGGAGTCGGAGCCGATCAGCGCGATCCCGGTGACGAGTACCAGCGCCGCTGCGGCGGCAGCGCCGATCAGATACGGACGGCGAACACCCGCCAGGGGCGTCTTCTCTCGGAACTCTCGCGTAGTCAGTGGCATTGTGGCTCAACCTCTTTCACAGGAAAACGTGGATGACGGTGTATGCCGACCCGGACAGCACGGTGGCGCCGAGCACGACGGGCAGCGAATGCAGCGCCTTCTTCGCCTGTTCGGACCGCCCCCGGATGCCGACCATCAGCACCCCGGCGGTGATCAGCACTCCGCCGACGGCGCAAGCGAGTGCGAGCGTGCGCAGCCAGCCGAGCGCGGCGGCGATGAACGAGTCCAGATCCTCGGGGGCGTTCGCGGGATCTCCACCGAATTTGTCCCATTGCACGCCACCGGTTTTGGGGTCCTGGATGGGGATTTGCTCCCCGCTGCCGCCACCGCCGGGACTCTGCGGGCTGAGCTGCTGGCTGGGGGTGGGGGCCGGGGTGGTCGTCGGCGGCTGTGCGTGCACAGCCCCGGCCCCCGCCACGGTCAATACCGTGGCGAGCACGAACGCCCAGGCTGCCTGTTTCATTGGAACGCCTGGATAATTCCGCCCGCGCCGCCGGTGATGACGACGCCCAGGATGACCATCGGCAGGTGCCCGAGGGCGTTCTTGGCGGTGTCGCTGCGCCCACGCAACCCGATGAACAGCATCCCCGCTACGGCGAGAAGCCCGCCGAAAGCCAGGGCGTAGCAAATGGTCTTGCCGTAGCCGAGGACGGTGTCGATGCGGTTGCCGAGCTCGCCCGGCAGTTCCCTGGCAGGAGGGTTGGGGACTTGGGCCAGCCAGTCGGCGGCCAGTAGGAGTGTGGACATTGGCTTTCCTTTCTCGTGATCGGTTAGGACACCCGCATGACGGGGTGCTCGTCGTTGGGCTCCAGCTCGGAGTCGCTGTCGGCGGTCAGGGGTTCGCGCTCGATGAGAGCCAGCACCGCGGGGACCAGTTCCTCTCGGAACTTGCGGGCCGGTTCGGCCCAGCGGTAGGTCTTGCGATCGGCGTCGAACACGCCGGTGGCCAGCAGGTCCCACGGGTTGTCGCTCGCGGCGAGCGGCGAGAACCACGGCAGTCGAAGCACCGGGGTCGACAAGTTGGCCGCCGCCATCTTCAGCCGCCGCTCCACCACCGATGGCCACCGTGCTTCGCTGCCCGCGACCACGACCAGAACGGGACGCACGGGCATCCGCTGGGCGGTAGCGATCGCCCAGCTCACTGCGGCCGCGGTCGCGCGGGTCACCAGTACGTCGACGCACTGGCTTCCGTTGGCCTCGATGACACCCATATCGATGCCGTCGAGCAGATGCGCGACTGTCGTCGTGCCGACGCCACCGGCGATCCCGCCCACCACCGGACGCCGTGGGACCGCGCTCATCGCGAACCCACCTGAGACACGCGCCATTCAGCGCCTACCTTGACCAGTGCGATGCCGACCACCAAGTGCCGGTCCGGCATCGGCCCGGTCGGAGTGTTCACCTTCTGGGTGACCTCGAGGAGCCGCACCGCTGAGGTTGCCGTGTCCGTGGGGGCGCCGGCCTCTACGCCCGGACGAATCCCCTCGGCGGGGACGGTCAGGATGGCGGAGCGTGCCGTCAGATCCAGCCAGTCGGCACCGGGGCCTGCGATCGGCGGATAGTCGCGAAGCAGTTGGGTGAGTCGGGGCTCCAGCAACGGCACCGCGCGGAGCTTCGCGTCGTGTGGAGTCAGGTCCCGGGTGGTGTCCCACCCGTACCAGATTCGCGCCACTGCGGCCGCGACAGCGTCGGCGCTGGCCTCGTCGACCGGTCCGATCTCCGCCGGAAGGGTCGCCGGGGCGGGCAGCGGCGTCGATGGCGGTGTGGCGGGAACGCGAGAGGTCGTCTCGGTGGGCGTTACGAAGGAGGTTGTCGGCGAGGGTGGAGCAGTCTGCTCGTGGTCGGAGTCACCGGACGAGCACCCGGTGACCACCAGCGCAGCGCTGGCCAGCACGGCAGCCGGTGCCGTCCAACGGAACTTTGGCGTCATTGTTTCTGGATTCCTACTCATCCGAACCGCCTAATTTCGATTCCCGATCCCAAATTCGACAAGGGCGAGATCTTCACTACGTCGCCCGATTGGGGGGCCTCAACCATTTTTCCGTCACCAATTGCAATTCCGACGTGCTGCGGGTCTCCGCCGCCTGGAAAAACGATGTCCCCCGGCTGTATATCGCCGAGTGCTACCTCTCGACCCCGAGGGTCATTGAGGATGCTTGTGGTGTAGTGGGGGAGCTGGATTGTTTTTCCGCTCGCTTGCCCGACTGCGTACACCACCAGTCCGGAGCAGTCGAACCCGACTTTCCCATAATCGCCGTGGGAGTCGGCAACGCCACCGTCTCGAATTCCCTGCGACGGGCCGTCGATGTTGCCGCCGCCCCAGGCGTAGGGGGTTCCTTGCCAGCACAACGCCGCAGCGGCGACATTCGCACCGAAACCACCCCCGGGGCGGAACTGGCTGCAATTGGCCACCCGCCCGCCGCCGGTGCCGATCTGGGTGTACTTGGCCATCTTGGCCTTGACTCCCGGGGCGTAACCCTCCGTTTCCCCGTTGACGATCTGAGGGCCGCCATTGGCCAATACGCAGCCGTAGCCACAGTTGTAAGCGTTGAGGACGATGTCGATCAGGTCACCCTTGATGCGCCCGCTGGCCAGGTCCTTCTTCGCCTGCTCGACGGTGGTGCAGTCGAACTTCGCCTGCGCCATGATGGCGTCCGGGGGGTCGAACGGGGAGATCACGCCGTTGCCGTTGGCGTCGACGCCGTAGCTCGGCCAGGTATAGGGCATGAACTGACTGAGCCCTTGCGCACCGGCCGGGGAAACAGCGTTAGGATTCCAGCCTGATTCCTGCTCGATCTGCGCAGCGATGAGTGGGGCCGAGATTTCCTCGCACATGGTGCCGGCCCGGATGACCCACGCCTCGTATTCGGGCGGAACGGTTCCGGTCGCCAGTTTTCCCTGCGCGAAACTTGGGTTGTCTTTGTCTCCATCGACGAAAACCGCGACGATCAGCACCGGGAATAAGAGCAACGCCAAGGCGAGCGCTGCCCATTTCAATGATGATTTCATCGCGGTCACACCTCCCCAGATGTGTGTATTGAATGCTCATATCCACCGTGGTTCGGTGGCGCTGTGTTTATCCGGCGGTGAGTTCTGAGAGAACTCTGTCGAGTGGCGACTGTTTTCCGCTGGTGCCCGGCACTCCCATACCGGGCGCCAGCGGAAAAGGTCACCGGATTACAAACCGGCCTGAATTTTGGAGGTCAGCCATTTCACGATCCATTGAGTGGCCGTGTCGCCACTCTCGTTGACCTTGTAGTTACCGGCGTAGGATCGGTGCGCGTCCAGCAGCAGGTACGAGACCGCCTGCGATGCCTGCTGAATGAGCTCGTCGGGCTTGGTCAAGCTGACCAGCGCGTCGAACTCCGGCATGTTGATGACCTTGGAGACGTCATCGAGCATCGTGGAGGAGAACACCATCTCGGCCAGCGCGATCGGCAGGGTCTGCGGCGAGGTAGCCGCTGCCACACCGATTTTCGTGAACTCGGTGATCACCGACTTTGCAGCCTGCGCGATCACCTGCGGATCGGCCTCGGCGACGTTCTTCACCAGCTCGAGGCCCCGGCCGATCAAGTAGTCGGGCAGATCCTCGGGCGTGAGGTTCAGCAGTGGGACAACCGCCGCGACGACCTTGGACTTGCCCGACAGCGAGCACACAGTGTCATTGGGCGCACACATTGTGGTCACCCGCTCGGCGAGCACACCCATTCCGCCCTCGCGCTCGCCGAGAACGCCTTCACCGCCGGGGTTGGAGCCGATCAAGGTCTCCGAGACCGAGGAGAGCTTCGTACTCGACGAGCCGGTTGAGGTGCCGGTGCTGCTGGCGGAGTCCGACTCTGCGGTGGCCGAGCGCTTCGGGTCCGACAGCAGGGCACCGGCCAGGATGCGCGACGGATCGACCGCTCCCTTGCGGTTGCCCACAGCCGACAGGAAATCTCCGGCGATCAGCGCGCCCTGCGAGTAGCCCAGGATGACGAACTTCGACAACGGGCACGCCTCGGCCAGTTCCTTGGCTCGGGTGTTCAGCGCCGACGCCCCGTTCTCGCGGGACTGGCTCAGCGTGAGCGGGTTTCCGGTGAACATGCCCGCGATCGGCCCGCCGACCTGAGCAACGTAAGGAACCTGCTCAGCGCGCACCGACGCCGTCGCGGGCTTCTGCGCGGTGGCAGAGGGGCGCGGGGTTGCCGCCGGGGTCGCCGCCGGGGTCGCCGCCGGAGTCGATCCCGACAGCGTCGGCGGAGCCGAATTCAATGCTGCGAGAAGCGGACCCGTAACCTGTCCGAGCATTCCCGGCACGACGTTACGGTCCGCTCCCGCACTGGTCTCCCACGTCCCAGGGACGGCGAGGGTGATCACATCGGCGCAGTCCGTCACAGCAGGACTGGCGCCCGGATCGGCCGATGCGACCGACGGGGCGATGCAGGTCAGCGACGCCGCTATCACCAGCGAGCCGGCTACCCGCCCTCCGATCATCGCGGCGGACATCACCGCACCAGCCCTTGCACTGCCGCCAACGCACCATTGGCCGCATCGGTCAGGGGGCCGAGCTGGTCAGGCGTGAACGCCGGCTGCTCGGTGACCGCCTCCACGACCGCATCGGCCACCGCAGCCGTCTCCGGTGCGGCCTGTGCGGCAGCCACGACATCCTGCGCGGTCTGCTCGACAACGCCGACAGCCTGAGTGACGACGGGCTCGCTCTGAGCCCACTGGTCGACCTGATCGACAACCGCGGCGGCCTGCTCGAGCACCTGCTCACCGCCGGGCTGCTCCTGAACCCAATCGACAGCCTGCTCACCGGCATCTACCGCAACGGCGGCTTGCTCGCTGAACTGGTCGGCCAAGGTCGGGCCGGGCGGGGGCACCTCGCGCTCCTCCATGGGAATCTCGCCGTCGGGGGCCGGACCGGTGTATTCGGAGCCGTCATCGGCGAGCAGCACGAACCCGACCAGGCCGCCGATCGCCCCGCCCGCGAGACCACCAGCGATCGCAGCCGGGATGCCGACGATCGCGGCACCGGCGGCCGCGCCGGCGGCGACGCCGATCGCGGTTCCGGCGACACCGCTGGTGACAGTGCCGATCACGGGTACGGGGATGAGCGTGCCCATCGCGGCACCGGCGATGCCACCGATCGTGCCGCCGATCAAGCCACCGGCGATGCCGCCGAAGACCGCGGCCGGAACGCCGATGACCGTGGCACCGATGCACGTTCCGGCTGCCGCGCCGATAACGGTGCCTCCGGCGAGCGCGTCAGCACGCGAGGGGGCGATTCCGACCGACTGCAACGCCGTGTTGGTGGCCTGCTGGGCTTCGCTGATGTAGGCGTTGGCCTTCCACGCCACATCGATCGGCACCCAGTCAGGCGTAGGGATGGACGCTCGCTTCGAGCCGATTCTTTCCGGCCCGACCGGCACCCAGTACTTCGGCTTCTCGGGCACCGGGGCCGGGGCGTGCAGGGTCAGCAGTTCCTCGCCCAGGCTCGGCTCGGGCGCGGGGGCACGGTACGGCGGAGTCGGCTCGACGTAGTAGTAGGTCTGCGGAGCCGGGGTACTCGGGGCCGGAGTGTCGTAGTACGGACCGACCTGGACACCACCACTGGGCGGCGCCGTCTCGTACTCGCTGGGAGCGCGCGAGGGTGGGTCGGGCAGGATTACGCCCAACGGACTCTGGGACTGTGGCTTGGGCGGGAGCACGGGAGCGGTCGACACCCCGGGCTGTTCCTGCGGTTCGGCCGGGCCGGTGATTCCCGGCTGCCCCGACGGGGCTGCCTGTGCCACACCGCAAGCAGTCATCAGGACCGCGGTTGCTACCGCTGGCGCGACCGCCACGCGGATGAGGTCGGTTCGGATTCCGGTGAAGCGGCGGTGAGCGGCCGATCGAGTTGTTCCGACACGCCGGGAGCCGCTGTAGGGGATCGGCGTTTCCGCCTTATCGCTGCACGCGCTTGCGGCAGCAGGACCTAGTGTTGTCATTGCAGAGCCTTCCTTAAGTTTCTGCACCTGCTCCGGGGGCGGTTGCACCCGCGAATCCCGGAGTTCTCTGGGCCTTCCCCCCGTTGCACCGGGGGGAAGGTCCTTCACTTCGTGACGCTGATGGCCTCGGCTGTGGTTGCACCCACACCTTCGGCGTTCAGCGCCACACCCTCAGACGCTCTCTATCGCCCCACCTTCCTGGGATGATACGTTATTCCCATACGATACTTGCATACGTTGCGAGACTTCTCTAGGGGGTGCGGCAAGGTGTTTCCTGATGGACCACCGGCCCCGGCGCGCGCAATGACGCGACGCATCACGCGCGGATTCGACCCCGTGGCGCTCAAGCGCGCCCGCGAGGAGCATCCGAACGAAGATCTCCGCCGCCGGGCCGAGGTCGCGCGGCTGGCGGGTGTGGGCGTCGCCACGATTCAGCAGTGGGAGGCTGGAAAGAAATCCCCCCAGGTCAATCTGCTGTTCCGTGTCGCTGCCGTACTCGGCGTTCCGATGGAGCAGCTCGTCCCGATTCCGCGTGAGCAGCGCTATCTGCGTGACTGGCGCGTCCTGCGCGGCATGCTGGAATCGGACCTGGCTGCCCGTACCGGAATCAGCGGTTCGTCGATAGGCCGCCTGGAAGAAGGCTCGGCCGCCCTCACCGACGAAAACGCCAACCGCCTCGCCGAAGCCTTGGGTATCACGGCTATCGAAGTGCGTGCCGCCTACGACCGGGCCCGCAACCGCGCCGTCGGCGCACCCGCTTGAATTCCTACCCCGCACCAGGCTCGGCCTGCTCGGCACCGTGAACCCCCTTGCTTCGGGCTCTGCCGGAACACTGGGCGGCTCCAGCAGGTGGGATCGTGCACTCCACTCCTGTTTCGTGAGATCACACACCCCCGGAGCGTACTTACTCCGCGTGCCGCCCGCAAGCGCTTATCACTACGAAATCACTAACATATTGCCCTTTTGGGTCGAAATTCGTTGGTGGGGGCTGACTTGTCGTGAACATCTGACTACACTCTTGCTATGCCCTCCGGACATCCAGAGTTCTTCGGGGAAGTCGTCAAGGCTCGCCGTGAGTACCTCAGCCTCACCATGGCCGAGGTGCGCGCCGCCGGCGGTCCTGCGCAGACGACGATGGTCCGGACCGAGCGCGGAGAGCTAGACAACCCGCAGAAAAAAATCTTCGCGAAGTTCGATGAGGCGCTGCGCTGGGTGCCTGGATCCGCCGCGGCCGCCTACTGGAATGGGGAAGTGCCGGTTCCTCTCGAACCGGCACAGCCGCCGGCCCCGCCCTTGAGCCTGGCTGGTTCCGACGTCGAGGTTCCTCTCGACCAGGTCATCGCGTTGATGGAGTTACAGCGTGATCTCAACGCCGCCGCGGAGGCTCGCCGGGAATTGAGTGCCGACTCCGTCCAGGATCTCGCCACACGCCTCAACAGGGAGGTCAGCCTGATAGTTGGCCGCTGGGCCACCACTATGCTGGAACGTAACCGTGGCACGGAAGCGGTGCATCCCGGGCTCGAAGTGATCTTCGCCGATGCACTGTCCACTCCGGTCGACCCCGGCACTCCGGACGCCGAAGAGCGTTTGTATCGGCGCTGGTTGCTCGGTGGCCGCTCGGCTGCTGGCCTCGGGGAGGAGCTACGCCAGAAGTTCGAGCAGCGCTATCGGCAGCGAGGAGGTGATCTGGATGCAGACCAATGACGGCTCTTTACCGCCGCTCAGTGCGCGCGTGAGCCGGCTTTTCGCTACCTTCCACGCCCGCTCCGCACCCGAACAGTCCGTCGATGACGTTGCACGGTCGGTCAGTGCGATGTTGGGCAGGATCGTCCCCGGCGCCGAGATCGCCGCGTTGCGGGCGGGCGAATACGACCGCGACTTCGCCGATCCTCAAATCCTTGCCGCTCTCGCGAAGCACTTCGGTGTCCCTCCGGCCTATCTGGCCGGAGCGGACGCCACCGCCGTGCGCCAGGTCGAAAAGGAGCTGCTGATGCTTGCAGCCACCCGCGATGCCGGCGTGCGGAGCCTGAACTTGCGCGGCAAGAAGATCGACATTGGCGAACTCGCCGACCACCTCAAACGACTGGCCAAACGGCGGTCCGACTCGCCGGATGAGGCGGCCACTCGCGACGTATCCGATACGTCTGACCTGGGGGAATAGACTCGAGCGAAAGTAGGAGATGACCGTGGTGAGAGGGGAGGGCGTGGTGAACAAAATGACCACGCGGTTCACAGAGCTGAGCAAACTCGTGCCGATCCCATACCCCTGGGATACGCGCGAATACATCGCGAGGGTAGCCGCATACCGCGGCCGGCCGATCGACTTGGTCCCCATCGCCCCGGGCGCTCTCTCCGGGACCGGCTGCGGAACCGGCAGCGGATTGTGGCTAGAACTCGACGACTCCGACGTGATCATGTACGGCGCGGATACCGAGTGGCACGCCGACCACATCATCGCTCATGAGATCGGCCACATGCTTCTCGGCCACGGCAGTACCGAGGGGGAACCCGATCCCGTCGACGACCTTCCGCTCAACGAGCTCATGCCGTCGCTGTCACCCGATGCCATCCGCAACGTCCTGCGCCGACAGGACTACGACAGCGCCCGGGAGCGTGACGCGGAGACCTTCGCCGACATGGTGATGGTCGAAGCGACTCTGCCCCAACGGAAACCGAGCCGGTTCCGGTCAACCTTCTTCCGAGCACGGCACCGATGACCTCCCCGATCCCCGGCGTCGTGGCCTGGCCGGTGCTGGTCCTGTTCATCGCGGTCATCATCGGGCGCTGCTGGCTGCTGCGAGATGGCGCGGTGGACAAGCTCATCAACCGCGCGCTGGTCATTGCGCTCTTCGGACTGTTGCTGCGGGAAGCATGGTTCGAGCACATGCTGATCGCGATCCTGCCGTTCAACGATGCCGACGTCGTTCACTTCGCACGCCAGATTTCCTTCGGCTGCATCCTGTTCACCGTCTCGTGTATCTACGGCATCGCTCAACTTTGGGCAGGAGCCGACCCAGAACACACCTGGCAGCGGCAACGTCGCTACGACCTCGTCGCCCTGATATCGACCATCACCATCCTGATTGCTGGAACTCCCGCCCGGCGGGCAGACCAACTGATCGATCAAGCCCTGGGCTGGCCAGCGGTCATCGCCTGGGTTGCGTTCTATCTTCCGATCGCGGCCACCGCCCTGCTCGTTGGCCGAATCAGCATCCGCGAGTTGCGCGGCGCCGATCAGAACACCTCATGGCGAGAGCGCAGCGTATACCTCGGTGTCCTGGCCATCGCGATCGCAATCGGTGCGGACTCCGTCTTCGTCCCCGTCGTAACGGCCCTCGAAGTCGCAGCCGATCGCCCTTCGGCAGACCCCGACATGGAGGCGAAGGCTTGGACCTTCTTCGGCGCCACCGTCGCAGCAGGCGCCGTCGTAGCGGTACCGCTGATCGGCACGGTTCTGGCCCTTTCCGGGTGGGACCGCACAAGTCGCTACTGCCGCAGGCTGAAGCCGCTGTGGCGCGACCTCACCGCAGCCGTACCGGAGATCGTTCTCGCTCTGCCACAGGACCGATCCGGCCGAGTCGAGCCGGCCACCCGGCTGCACCGGATGACGGTGGAGATCCGCGATAGCTTGCTCTACCTCAAACGCTACGGAGCCGTCGACGAAGCTGGACAAGGCGCCGACGCATACGCACGCCGCGTCGCCGCTGCTATCGCAGCCAAGAACGCTGGAGAAGCACCCCAGACCAGCCCTGCGCCTGCCGGGCGCCCTGCATTCGTCGGGGCCCGCGACCTCACCGCGGAGCTGCAACAGCTGCTCGACCTCGCCGCCGCCTGGCCCACCGCCAAGCGGCAGGCCGGCCGAACCGAGTCGCCGGACACGGCACTGACCCAGTAGGAGTTCCAATGGCAGTGACAACATCCACCACCTCGGGCGGCCACTCCAATCCGCCGTTGCCCCACCCGAAATGGCGGCTGCCGATCATCAACGACCTACTCACCATCAATCCCGTCAAACCCACCCTCACCTCGCTGCGGGATGCCGAGCAACTTGGCGGCATCTTCGAACGGCGACTCGTCGACTGGCCCATGATCGTCGTCTCCGACTCCGAACTCATCACCGAGATCTGCGACGAGCGCAACTGGGCCAAACACCTCGGCGTCCCGCTCCGGAAGATGCGCCACATCGCTCGTGACGGCCTGTTCACCGCCCGCAACGATGAACCGAACTGGGCAAAGGCCCACGCTGTGCTTGCGCCGGCCTTCACCAAGGAGGCGATGCGCTCCTACCACCAAACCATGCTCACAACGATCAGCGAACTCCTCGATTACTGGGCGAAGCGCGATGGCCAGTGGGTCGACATCGGCGAGGACATGAACAAACTCACCCTCGAGATCATCGCCCGAACTGGATTCGACTACACCTTCGACAGCTTCACACGCAGCGAGGTACACCCGTTCGTCGCCGCCATGCTGCGCGGCCTGACCTACATCTCCCGCAACAGCAACATGCCGCCCTTCTTGCAGAAGACCATCGGCGCCCGCGCGGCCGCGCGCCATAGCCGCGACATCACCTACGTCCGAACGGTCGTCGACGACGTCATCAAAGCCCGCCAAGCCAGCGGCACCGTAGGCGACCACCACGATCTGCTCGACCGGATGCTCACCGTGCCCGACCCGGCTTCCGGCGAGCTCCTCGACACCACGAATGTCCGCAGCCAGATCCTCACCATGCTCGTCGCGGGCCACGAAACCAGCGCTGGAGTCCTCGCTTTCGCGCTCTACGAGCTCAGCCGACGCCCTGAGATCGTCGCTGCCGCCCGCGCCGAGATCGACACACGTTTCGCCGACGGCGACCTGTCCACGATCGCCTACGACGACGTGGCGAAACTCCGTACCCTGCGCCGCATCGTCGACGAGACGTTGCGCCTCTACCCGGTCGCGCCCGGCTTCTTCCGTGAAGCCCGGCACGAGACCACAATTGGAGGCGGCCGGTACCGCTTCGGGCCCGGCGACTGGGTACTCGTGCTCACCCTGCACGCCCACCGCGACCCCGCCACGTGGGGCCCCGACGCCGGCGAGTTCCAGCCCGACCGATGGCTGCCCGAACGAATGCGTTCTCTGGACGGCCGTCAGGTATTCAAGCCGTTCGGCACTGGGCTTCGCGCCTGCATCGGTCGCCAATTCGCCTACCACGAAATCGTTCTCGCGCTGGCGCACATCCTGCAAACGTTCGAGTTCACCCCCGACCCAGGGTACGAACTCGACATCGCTGAGCAGATCACCCTCAAGCCGAACCGGTTCAGGCTGCGCCTCAACCACCGCTGATTGGGCGGATCGCCCGGCCGACGGCGCTGTAGCAGATCAACGGGGCCCCGGCTGAGGGCGTGATAACTCGGCGGAACGTCCATGCCAGCGCAGTGCGGCGTAGCCGACGGCGACCGACGCGGCGAGGGCCGCGACGGCGAGGGCCAGGCCAACAGGATCGGGCCGGAGCCCGTGTTTCGTCGTCATGACCAGCAGTACCGCGAGCCAGGGCAATCCGACAGCGGCCAAGGTGAACAGGAAATCGGCGCGGGGTGTGCGACCTGTCATTCGGTGCGCTTCCCTTCCTTCGTGATCTGCGGGCCCGATCTGGGTGTGCGCTCGACTGGTTGCGGGCCCGGATCTCAGCGTAGCCGGTAGCGTGAAACGCTGTGACCGGCAGCGTAACCCAGGTAATCAGCGTAGTGACCGCCGTCGGCCGCGTGGACCCGCAGCATTTGACCGAGGCGTACGAGTCGCTGTGCGCGCAAGTGCTCCCGGCTGGGTGGAGCTGGGAATGGGCCGTCCAATCCGACGGCCCCCACCATGACGAACTGCCGCTACCGGCCGCTGCCCGGCAAGATCCGCGGGTCCGACCGGGCAGCCAACCGCACGGCGGCCCAGCGGTCGCGCGGACCACCGCACTCGCCCGTTGCCACGGCCCGCTGGTGCGGGTTCTCGACGCCGATGACCAGCTCCCCGAAACCGCGCTCGCGGACGCGATCACCGCCCTGTCCACCGATCCGGGTATTGGTTGGACGGCGAGCGCAGTGCTCGACCTCGTCCCTGACGGCACCCTCACCGGCTGGGACGGCGACCCCGCCGAAGGCGTACTCCCGCAGGGATCGACCATCGCCGCGTGGATGACCGACCCGGCCGCGTTGCGTATCCATCCGGCCACCCTCACCGTGCGCCGTGCGCTTCTGGTAGCCGTCGGGGGGTGGTCAGCCCTGCCCGTCTCTGAGGACATGGGGATGCTCGCGGGCCTGGACAGCCTGGCCAGCGGGTACTTCTTGGCCAGGCCGGGCCTGGTGCGCCGCTCGCACCCAGGGCAGATGACCCGCACACCGGAGTTCGCCGGTCAGGTGGCCGCCTTGCGGGGGTTCATCGCCGAACGCGCGACCGTCCTGCGCGGCCTTTTCCCCTCCGCCGAGGAAGACGCCGCCCAGGCGCGCCAGCTGCTCGGCCGGCGGCTGCGCGACCTGCGCCGGGCGAGCAACCTGACGGGCCGGGATCTGGCGCACGAAGCAGGCTGGCATCCCTCGAAGGTCACCCGGACCGAGCAGGGCGGCCGGATGCCCACGCCCGATGATCTGCGTACCTGGTGCGCGATCACCGGGGCCCAGCTACACCTCCAAGACCTTCTGGCCGCCGTCCGCAACGTCGATGCGGTCGCCGTGGAGGCCCGGCGTGCCAGAGCGCGGCAACGAACCATCGGCGCGAGCCCGGACCGGAGCAGCCCTCGGAATGATGATTGATCGAGAGCCCGGCCGCGCGGCCACGATATCGGGCAGGATCGGCAGCGTGACCGATATCGCGGCCGCCGACGAGCGCGCAATCTTGGACCAGTTACGCAGGGCGCAGGACGCTCACCACGGGGGCGATCAGCCCACCGCGAGCGCGTTGATAGACGACCTGCTGACCCGATACGGGCGCGAGACCGTGGACGCGGTGCGTTGGCGGCAGGCCCGT
Organism: Nocardia farcinica; assembly: GCF_001182745.1. Taxonomy (NCBI): domain Bacteria; kingdom Bacillati; phylum Actinomycetota; class Actinomycetes; order Mycobacteriales; family Nocardiaceae; genus Nocardia; species Nocardia farcinica. The sequence goes on from NZ_LN868941.1 coordinate 90,914, forward strand.
GACCAACTCGACGCAGATCTCAACCTGTACAGCATGTTCGGGACCGCCGGATTGATCGGCGACGACTAGCCCCGCAGCCGCTCGACACCGATCCGGATCGTGGTGACGAACACCGCCGTCGCGGTGCGCGCGGCCGCACGCCGGTCCGCGACCGTCAGGGCCTCGCTCTGCGCGGCCAGCGTCGCCGCGTCGCCGCGTTCGGCGACGGTCAGCGCCAACCGCCGGAACCCGATCGGCACCGGGCTATCAACGCTGTCGAGATCGGCCAAGTCCACCGGAAGCCCGCCCAAGGTGTCGATGACACCGACACAAGCCAGCTCAACGAGCTGCGCCGTAGTCGGCGCGCTCTCGCCGACCAGCACCAAGAGCGGCTCCGGGCACGAGGGGCACTCGTCGTACGCGGCGCCGACGAGCTGGGCAAGTAAATCCGTGTCCACGCCCCATCCGGCCAGCTTGCCGGGTGGGACCTCGAACCCGCTGTGTCCGTGGTCAATCACACGTAGATGGTGTCACCGATCAGCCCGGAAGTTCGGCCGAACGAGCACGAGAGCCCCAGGGCAGATGGCGCCGGGCTCCCACCCCGACCAATGCCGGGCGTGCCGGTGAGCCTTCCACGCCAGGATCAGCGTCGCGGTTTCCTCGCGGTGAACAACGTGACATCTCCTACCTCGCTGAGATTCACCTCGGCGAAGGCGCTTCTCAGCGCCGTCTCCAGTCCGGCGTGGTCGTCCGCTGCGTTGTTGAACGCCCCGACCTCGGTGTAGATCGCAGTCAACACCCGGCCGAACAGCGTGCTGGACTTCCGGTTGAGGATGGTCGATCCGAACAGCACGCCGTCGTCGGCGAGCACCTGGGCGAGATGAGCGAACGCCACACCTTTCTCACCGAAATCGCCCGGTAGGCAGTGAAGAACGAAGTTGATCCCGATCGAGTCGAACCCAACCCCAGCGCTTTCGGGCACGGGGTCTAGAACGCTTGCTGCGACGGTACGAACGTCGCAGCTCCTACCCTCCAGCCGACGGCGAGTATGCGCCAGCGGCTCCGGGTTCAGATCCATCAGCGTGACGGCGGACTCCGGGGGCAGCTCGGCGTTGGCCAGGTACCACCCGGAACCCGGGCCCACCTCGAGGTGCTTCCGGCCGATGAACCGGTTGTACTGGTCCAGCATGACCTCTGCCGGGCATTGCCAGGCGAACCGGTCCGACAGCTTGATGACCCACAAGTCGTAGACCGCCAAGAACGCGGGCGTATACGGCTCTGCGGCGATGCGGGCGGCATCCTTGCCTGCCATGGGTCCTCCCAGCTCAAGGAACGGGTCCGTCCGTCTGGAACCCTCACAACGCCAGCTGACCATGCTGGCGCAGTCCGGGCCCAGGATCTCACACACCCTGGCCACTCGGCGCAGATCGCATTGCCTCGCACCCGGAAGAGATCATTGTGCGTTAATGTATCTAAAGAGTCTATAGACACCAACGAGGAAGGAGGCCGCTATCGAAGTGGACGCTGTGGCACACCCACGACCGTGGCCAGCAGCGATTCATCTTGGTTAACCGAAATCAGCGTGTCGCGTGCTCCGGCGCGACTCTCCATGCAAGGATGTCGCACATGGCTGGAGTAAAGCGCCTGTCTTACTCACGAAAGACGTACGGCTTCAAGCTGCATCAGAACGTCGACAAACTGATCGACGAGTTGGCCGCCGCCGAAACTGGAGGCGACCGGAGCAGGTTGCTGACGTTGCTGGTGTGCGAGAGGCGCGGCGTCCCGGTCGACGAGATCCTCGTTCCCGATGAGAACGGCCAGGAGTCACTACTCGACGGCACCACGAAAAAGGAGGTCACAAGGAAGCACCGACAATCGGTCGCATAGTCCGGGGCTAGCTCACGCCAGCACGCCCTGAAGACCAGCGGAGACCAAAGACCACAAACTGAACAATCGACCGGGTTAACCACATGGACGGAAGCCCTCAGCCACGCCTAGCCGAGAGCTCCCGGTTCGTCCATGGGGGATGAGCATTCGCCTTCTCATCTCCACGGTGTACCCCCTCAGCAACGAAAGGCCATCCCTTGCTGAAGGAACCCAGGGTCGAGGATACCGCACGCCCGAAATCCGGTTCAACCGAAACCGCAGAGTGTGTCGAAAACTCACCCTCCTCAAACCGAAGCGGCAGCCCACCAGGGCCACCATCACAGCTCAGATTGCGCGAGTTGGACCATGTCCTCTACTCCGGTCCCTACGTTCTCATCGACGCCGACAACCATTCGCCGCGCCGGACCCGGTCTCTCGACAGGGCGTACGCCGCGATCGACGCCGGCGAGGTTGCTACGGCTGGTGGGACTCTCCGGCCTGGCAACGTCGGCGCAGACATCGACCCCCTCCCAGAGCACGCTGTGCTCGGTGACGCGGTCGCCGAGGTACTCGTCGGGTGGCTCCACGATCAGGGCATCTTCTACCTGGCGCGTGAGTCCGGTCGGCCCGGAGGTCGGCACGTTGTAGGCGTCGGCGCATCGCCGGACCAGATGGAGGAATGGAACCGCCTGTGCGCCGATACCGCGCAAGCGTTCGGCGTTCCGGTCGACGACCGCTCTGGCGGCGTGCTGAGACTGCTCGCCGCCCCGCACCGCAAGGGATACTCCGCACCTGTTCTCGGCGGAACGCTGACGCTGAACGCCCCCACCGTGAGGACGCGAGCCAGCCGGGTCCGCGGTGCGCGGCCGGCGCGTCGACGGCCTTCGCCTAGCTCTCGCCCGGCGCCCGCTGGTCCCGACACCTCCCGCTCTGCGCGGGAGTACGGGCAAGTCTGCGCCATGATCCGCCGTGGATGCACCCCTGCCGAGGCGTGGCGGGCCCAGAACCGCCCCGGATCGAAAGCTTCCGAGCGTGGAGAGCACCGGTGGCGGCGCTTCGTCTGGCTCGATGCCCACACCACCGTGTGCGCCGAGGAAGGGCTTACGCCGGAGCAAGCATGGCAGCGGGTCAGCGCAGCAAGTCCGGCCGTGTGCCGCAAGATCGGACGGCGAGCATGGCAGCGCCTCTGGGAGCGTGCGGTCGAGCAGGCGGCCATTCAGCGGCCGCGCCGGCGGCGCCTGCCGTCCGACACTGTGAATAGGTCGACGGGAGCGGACAACGCGCGGATCGCCGCTGTCGCAGCGGGCCTCAAAACAGCACTCGATGCGACAGATCTGGGCGTGCGCCCCCAACGACGGAGGAACTGCGAGATTCTGCTGCTGAACCTCGCGCCGGTCTTCGTCAGGCGGGAGGGTTCAATCTCGGTGCGGGATATCGCTCTTCGTGCGGGCATCGACGTGAAAACGGTCCGGGTGTGCCGCGACCTACTCATCGCCCACGGACTTCTCGCGACGACGCACCACTACGCAGGCGGCGCGTCGGACAGCCACGCTTACGCGATGGGACCAGCGGCCCGTCCTTACGTCGACGACGCAGTTTCGAAAATTTCCCCCACTTGTCCGAAGGACACCCCCCTCCCCCCAACGCCCTCCGGCCGCGCCGACCGCTCCCTCCTCCGCTCCCGCTTCCGCCGTGAACGCCACCACTGGCGCATCCGCTGCGCAGCCCTAGCCGACCTACCCCCTGGTGAATCCCTGGCCAGCAGCTCGTCACCCGCGGTGAAGGCGTACCGCTCGCTGCGCTACCAGCAGCGCTGGTGGCGCAGCCTGTCGTGCGACGACCAGGAGGCGCGTCGGGCTGCCAGGCGCGCGACACTCGAGGCGCTGACCCCCAGCGCCCGCTCGGCCTGGTTCAACTGGCTGGACCGGCGGAACAGCCTGGTGGCCGTGGTTGATCGGGCTGCCGCCGGAACCTTCACTTCGACCGACCGATCTGTCCTGGCTGCTGCGCCTCGAACTGTGCACACGGGGCTGCAAGACCCCAGCTGGCAGCCCTGCCGCCCTCGGAGCAGACAGCTCGTCTTGGCGGCGGCTTAGGCTAGACGGGGGTACTGAGCGCGCGGCGGATCGTAACCGGCAGGTGGAGGTCCGATAGCTTTGGAAGAGCCGTGAGCCCCGGCACTATTGGGGCTCTGCGGGCTTGTGGCGGACACGGACGCGGCGAGGGTAACGACTGAACTCTGACACGGTCCAGCGGGTTGAGCAGTGCCGGTGTCGGGCTCCGTCGGCTGGGCCGTACGGCATACACACCGCGTGAGCAGGGAGGCCAGGCGACCGGACTGGGCCCAGCAGTGCGAGCCGCCTCGCGCCTCGAACCTGATGTGGCGGGTCGAACGGTTCGAGCTGCGTGCTCAAGAGCGAAACTTCCCACACAACTTCGGAGTTGGGCCGGTTAAGGAGTGTTCGGTGCCAGCGGAAACTTCCCACACCGCGAATATCGGGTAAACCACGGTTTACCCGAGCCCGGGTTGAATCCGGCGCTGACGTCAGCAGGTCGAAGAACTTCACTACGTGCGTGAGGTCGCAGGCCAGAGTGGAAACTTCCCACACTGACCACAATCTCAAAACGTCCGTTTTGGAAGCGTGGCAGGGCCGCGTGAACGGCAAGGATTCCGCCGAGCCCTTCCGGGTCGACCGGCGACCGAGGGCCTCAGCGCGTCGTCACAGTGACGAAATGGTTTGGGGGAAGGCAGTGGTTGGTAAACGCAGTCTCTCGGCCCAACTTCAGGTTTGGTTCGAGGGGACCTCGGGCATGCGTCCGTGTTCGTCGGGTCGCGGCACGCCGGCCGAATCGAGCCAGGCGTTGACGGCATCGTCTACGGTCTTAGAGATGACGTAGCCGCGCTTCTTGATCCAGTCGAGACGAGCGATCGTCGAAGCATGGAGTTGCGTCCCAAACTGCTTCTTGCCGACGCCTTTTCGAACCGGCAGCTCCACGGCCGCGGCTACTGAGGAATCTCCGCTGGTAGGTGTACTGCGCGAAGCATTCACGGTAACTCCTCCAATGAAGATGGACATCCGGTTCTTCAGTGCGGTTTCGGCGAATCGCCGCCGTAGCCGTTGACACTAGAAAACTATCTTATATCCTCTCTTACAGTCGCAGTTACCACCGCGGCGATTCTCAAACCCAAATCCGAAGTAGCCCACACGATGTGGGCGAAGTACACGGAGGTAGAACCATGGCATACGTCGAGGTTGTTCTGAATCAGAAGGGTGGCGTCGGCAAGTCCACGCTCACCGTCAACCTGGCGGCCACCACCGCGGATGCGCTGTCGAGCTCGGAGCCGGGCACCATCTCTCCCGTTGCGGCGGTCAGCATCGACCCCCAGGGGTCGGCAGTCTGGTGGGCAGACCGAGTTGCGGATCTGCCGTTTCATATCGTCCAGGCGCACAATGACATTGAAGGACTGCGCGCTCTCCGGAACAGCAGCAGCATCGACCACTTCTACGTCGACACCCCAGGCTGGATCGGCCACGACGAAGATGACGAAGCAGCTGCCGACCCTCTCGGCAAGGGGCCCGCGGCCGAGGCGCTGCGCGCTGTGCTCGAATCCGCTGACCACGTGATCGTGCCGATCGAGCCCGAGCCGCTCGCGTTCGATCCGACGGCTCGGACAATCGAGAAGGTCATCAAGCCGCGTGGGTTGGATTTCCTTGTCGTAGTCAACAACTGGGACCCACGAGACGGTATGGCGGACTTGGAGCAGACCAAGGACTACGTCAAGGCCAACGGGTGGCCTCTCGCGAATACCGTGATCCGCCACTACAAGGTTCACGCACGTGCCGCAGCCGAAGGCACCGTGGTGACGGAGTACCCGCGCAACCGAGTTAGCTTGGAAGCGCGTGCCGATTTCAGCAAGCTCGCTCTTGAGCTCAAGGCCGGGGCTCGCT
>NZ_LN868942.1 GCF_001182745.1 Nocardia farcinica
ATGCCGGCCCCGGAACGTCCCAAGCGTCCGCGGTCCCGCTCGGTCGCCAGCGGGCTGCCGTCCACCGCCCACAGCGACACCGCCGCCCGGGTCTCCGCGATTCTGGCGGAGACCGCCAGCGCGACCATCGCAGCACCCGATCTGCAGACCTCGGCGCCGCTGTCGGCGTTCGCGCACCGGCCCGACAACCCGAGGTGGGCGCGCGAGTACGACCCGCAGGCAGACCCTGAACTCGAAGCGTTCGCCGCGACCGTCGAGGAGTACGGGATCCTCCAGGCGGTGACCGTCTGCTCCGCGGAGGCATGGCTGGAACACCACCCCGACGACGCATTCGGCGCCGAGGTCCGCTACGTCGTGCTCATGGGCAACCGCCGGTTGGCCATCGCCCGTTACAAGAAGATCGGGCAGCTGCCCTTCCACCGCAACGACCGCCTCGCCGACCCGCGGCTTTCCCGTGAGAGCGGGATCATCGAGAACTACCACCGCAAGCCGTTGGACCCAGTGCGTGAGGCCGGCGAGATGGCCGCGGTGCTCGCCCACACCGGCGAGAGCCGCCGCGCCTTCGCCGACCGCATAGGCATCTCCCACAGCCAGGTCAACCAGCGCCTGCAGCTGCTCGACCTCATCCCCGAATTCCAGGGCCTCGTCTCCGATCTCGCCCTGCCCGTGCACAAGGCCCTCAAGGTGGCCGCACTTCCCCACACCGACCAGGCCGCCCTGCTCGAGATGGGACCGCCCTACGATCCGGCCCGACTTACGGATCAGACACAACCGCCGGAGCCAGAGAGTGGAAAGACTCTTTCCACCACCAAACCCGTCCGGATCCCGCCGCACAGCACCCCCGACGACGTCGTCGAGCAGCTGCGCAAGCAGCTCGACCCGCAGCTGCTCGACGAGGTCGTCCGCCTGCTCACCAAGTAACACTCGGAGCTCGCGCCGCAGGCGAGACCCGCTGAGTAGGGGCCCACTACGGTTCTGGCGGTCCGGTGGCCATCTGGGTGGCCCAGATGGCTTCGTGTAGTTCGTCGTCGGTGTCCCAGGGGGCGAGCGGGATCGAGGGCTGGTCGGTGGGTGGTTCGTCGGTGAGGTGCCAGCGCATTTCGAGCCAGGCATGCCAGGCCGCGCGTTGGGCACGGTGGCGGGCAAGGGTTTCGGTGCGGAGGTGGTGCAGGCCGTGGCGGGCGGCGATGTCGTCGAGCGTGGTCGGACCGAGGGTGACGGTGCCGCGGCCGCGGGTGATGAGCCCGGCCTGGGCCAGGACGGCGAGGCTGTCGTAGGCGGTCGAGCGAGCGAGCCCGGCCGCGGCGATCACGTCCTGGGTGCGGGTCAGACCGGATTCGATGAGTTCGTAGAGGTAGCGGGCGTGCAGGCCCAGCACGCGCCAGGCGTCGTGTACCTGCCGCACCTGCACGCGCTCGAGCGGGACCGGGTCGACCTCGTGGTCGAGATCCTCGCCCCGCCGGGGGGTGACCAGGGCGTAGGCGTCGGCCAGCGTGCCCGCGGCGCGGCGCACCCGCAGCACCGGGCTGCCGGGCCGGTCCCGCAGGTCAGCGAGTACGTCAGCCACCGTCCCGACCGAGAGCAGCCCAGCGAACGACGCGAGGCTGCGCACACCCACCGCGGCGACGGGGGCGGTGGCGCCGGCGGCGGGCTCGCGGGTGACGGCGGAGGCGTAGGCCAGAGCGTCGAGGACTGCCAGCACGGTCCACCGGTAGGACTGGCCGGGCCAGGTCGCGAGCGTCCAGGCGTAGGCACGAGCGAGCCATTCACGGTGCGAGGTCGCAGAGATCGGGGTATTCGAGCGTTGGGAGACCCTGGGGGGTGTGAGCCCTGATTCCCTGTGTTCGGAGGACCGGAATAGGTGGGCGTGGGGTGCGACCCACCGGGTGCAGATGCGGTCCCAGTCCTGGCTCAGCGCCCGCTCGGGGTCGCGGTAGCGCGCATACGCCTGGGCCATGCCCGGCCACGCGGTCAGGTGGGCGCGGACGTCGGTGAGCGACCAGCCGCGCAGCGCGGTGGCCGCCAGCACGGCAGCACGGGCTTCCGACCGCGATGGCCACCGGCCATCGGCGGGCAGGGCACCGGTCTCGGCGAAGGCGAGGACCGCGGCCGGGACCGGCGTGCGGCACTGCCAGGGCGCGCGCAGGCGGGCATCAGCCCCTGCGCCCTCCCACAGATCCGCCGACGCCGAGGCGGGCGCGGGCAGGGGAGCCGCCGGGGTGGGCACCGCTTCCGGCGCGCCGGGGCCGAGGAAGGCCCGCAGGCGTCCGAGCAGGCCGGGCTCGGACCGCTGCCGCACCGCGGCCAGTGCGTCCTCCAGCGAGCCGTCCAGGACCCGGAAATGCCCGTCGCGGGTCGCCGACCCGGGTGGGGTGATCGAGCCCGTGCGAGCGTTGAGCATCGGCGTCAGGTCCAGCGTCGGCAACCGATCCGCCAGGCGCCGCAGCACGGGCTCGACGTCGGCCCGGCTGTAGGTCTCACCCGCAGCGAAGAACGCGATGAGGTGGCGGCCGCCGTTGCCGGGGTTGCGGTCGGAGACCACCCGGGCACCGCACGCTTCCAGCCAGGCCCGGGCCCGGGCGGCATCGCGGGCGACCGCCACCGGACCATGTGCCTTGGCGTCCAGGTCCAGCACCAGCTTGTCGGTGCGCGCCGCCCGGTCGTAGACCGGCACCGCCGCAGGCTGTGCCGGCGGCCGCGCCGGAATCCGGGACCGCGTCCGCACCGTGGTGTTGGTGGCCGGGTCGATCACCCGGATCGCGGGATACCCCGCGATCGCTGGAGCCAGCACCGACCACACCAGCTCACGGCCATCACCCGGCTGAGCTGGCGGCATGGAGTTGTCTGGGGGAGGTAGCTCGTCGGCCGCTGTCAGCAAATCGTGACCAGCGACATCGCGCCCGGGTCTTTGGTAGTGACAAACCCGTGAGCTACCCTTAGACCCGCTTAGCACAAGCGTTGGTCCTTAAGGGCCTTGAAGCGCCTCCGGTGGCCGCCGGGGGCGTTTCGTCATTTACAGGGACATTTCTAACCAGCGATCTTGAGCTGCTCGGCTTCGACGACCTCGATCCTCCGGGAGACCTCCAACTCGCGCGTCAGGGCCGACTCGAAGAATGCACGGTAGGTCATCTGCCGCCGCTTCGCCTCAGCCTTGACAGCCGCCAGCAGGTCCTCGTCGATCTCAACCAGTTGGGGTTTTCCTCGTCGCGCCGTCATGCGGGCTATATAACGCTCCGATCCCGACCGGATCTAGCCGACACGCCGCACCGGTAGGCACACAATCTGTGTGCACTTCGATAGCAAGGACGCATGTTACGAGGTAGCAGCCTGGTCGGCAGCGAGCATCTGATCGATACTCGCTGTCTCGGTCACCTGCTGCGCCCCGACAAGCCGAGAGATATGCAAGAGCGCTGATTCGTGGATCTCGGCTGCCCGGTGACGAGTTGCGTTGGAGGCCACGGCGTCTCGCAAGACCCAGGGGGTATAGCCGTGCTCGAATGCGTCGAGGGCGGTCTTGAGGACGCAAGCGTCTGTGGCTATTCCGCAGATGACGAGGTCGGTGACATCGAGAGTGCGCAGCAGCCTGAGCCCTTCCGGTGTGAGCGCGGTGTAGACCGTCTTGTCCAGGGTGTGAGCACCCGGCGCGGTTGTCAGAGAACCGAGTTCGGCGACGATGTCGGTCTCGGGAGGGCCGTAGAGAGCTTTCCAGCCGATCAGGCGCTCCCACGGGCTTCCGGCGTAGTTCCAGTACCGGGTGAACACCGTAGGGCGCCCCGTGCGGGCCCACCTCGTGGCCAGGTCCGCGATGACCGGGACGACGTGGGCAGAGAACTCGTTGACGAACCCGTTCTGCACGTCGACGACGAGGAGGGCTGCCTTGTCGATGTCGATCATTTGCCTGCCTCCTTGAGGGCGTCCATCGCCAGTTCGAGTTGAGCGGGCAGCCCGCTAGACGTCACAATCGCGTCTCTCATCTGCTGATGCTGGCCTGTCTCCTGCGGGCGAGGCGTCAGTAGCAGAGGCCGCATCGAGCGCAGGAACCGCGAGCCATAGCTGGGGCTGACGTCGGGGTCGTTGCCCTGTTCGGTCTGGTCGTTGATGTAGGCCGTGTACGCCCAGACTGCCTGGACGCCGATCTCGAACTTCACAAGGTCGTTCTCGGGTAGCGCTCGCAGGGGGTCGTGTGGGTGGTAGACCACGCCGGACCAGCTCGCCCATGCGGTGGATACGCCGGGACTGCCGAAGTTCCGCATCTCGGCAGGGTGGTAGCCGGCGCCGAGGAGTTCCTGTTCGGTTCGCTCGCCGGCGGCTTGGGCGGTGTTAGTGATGTCGCGATCGACGAGGACTCTGGGCGCGCAGATCAGCCGCAATCCTGTATCGAGAGTCGGGCCTGCCCACGGTGCGGCGTAGACCCAGTAGGCGCTGAGCACATACGCGGCGGTGACTTTCGCGCCCACTGCCGCAGTGAGGTACTCCGATGCCCAGGAGAGGTTGTCGGGGTAGGAGCTGTAGCGCCAGAACGCCAGGGTGGTGATGTCCGGCAAGTCGAGGTCTTCGAGCAGGTGGATGATCACGGTCCCGAAGGGGAACAGCGCCAGAGAGCAGTGGTCGCCGACGCCGGTGATCGGTCCGATCCAGCTCGGCGTGCGGCCGAGGTAGCCGGTGACCTGCTCCAGCTCAAGGCCGTCCACCACATCCTGTATGCACTCGTGGCCGATATGAGCCGCGATGAACTTGTGAGACCGGAGCCCGAGTGTGGTGGCGCTCGACGGTACCAACGCGGTGATGGCCATGAGGACATCGCCAGGTGGGGTGACGGTGTCCTCCCAGGAGAGGATGTGGCCTGGCTGGACGTTTCGGCCGATCAGCTCGCTGAGAGCCGCCGCGAACTCTGTCGGCGACATCCCTGCCGAGGATCGGGCGAGAGAGACACGGCCGCGAGCGAGGGCCGCGTAGTCGGGGTGGTAGCTCGACCGTCTGGTGTGCAACCCGGTGACGGCGCCGAAGGTTCCCGGTAGTCGTCGGACGTTCACATCGCCTCCCGGATTTCGCCCGCTGCGAGCGAGGCTGGGTACTGGAGACCGAGGTTGGAGAACACCTCCATCATCTGGGCCTCCAGGTGCTCGACACGGGCGCACATGGATTCGAGTTGCTCGACTCGAATTCGGAGACGCTCGATTTCCGATGCCGGGTCGTCCTTTCCGCCTGTCGGCTCGGACGCCCGCACGAAAGAGCCGACGCCGTGAAAGGTCTCGACGAGGCCTTCGTTCTGTAGCTCGTTGATCGCTCGGGCGACCGTGTTCAGCGCGGCGCCCCACTGCTCCATCAGCTGGGCCTTGGTTGGCAGCTGATCGCCGGGTGCGTACTCCCCGCTGCGGATCTTCGCCCGGATGTCATCAGCGATCAGGGCGTATCGCGGTTTGCTCACCATCTCACTGTAGGTCTCCCTGAGTCACCTAAGTCAATCACTAGACGAGATTGACTCTATCAACTCACTCTGATTCACTCAGATAGACCTGTTGTTTGAGTCGAGGGAGGGAACTTCGATGGCAATCAAGCGCGAGGGGCAGTGGCTGACCGCGACGCGGTCAGCGCACGTCGCCTATGAGGTGTCCGAGGGGGTGTTCCGGCTCAGCTTCGTTCCGGAACGCCTGGTCAGCGCCGCGCAGGCCGTGGCCGGCCTGCAGCTGGCCGAGATCGTGGCCCAGTGGGACCAGCTGCTGTGGGTGGAGACGCCGAACACCGCGATGGTGTGGCGGTTGATGGCTGGTCAGGCGCAGGGCCTGGACTTGGACGTGCTGGATGCGGTGATCCGGATCGAGCAGAGCGAGTGGCCGACCTCGGCTACCGAGTGGGCGGCGTGGTTGCGATGAGGATTCCCGAGGTCTGGACGCTTGAGATTTGGCGTCGCGCAGCTTCTCCGGTGATTCCGGTGGTGCGGGTGGTCGAGGGGCACATGGTGTCGGAGGCGACCGAGCACCACGCCGATTATGTGGGTCAGGGCTGGTGGGTGGTCGATTTCCTGCCGGGTCGTCAGCTGAGTGAGGAGCAGGCGCGGGCGGCGATGCGGATCGCGGTCGCTCCACAGCAGCTGGAAGTCGAGCGGTGGGCCGCCAAGCTCGGGCTGACCGCGGCGGAGGCCCGCGCGTTCGTGGCCATGCCGGTGGGGGTGGCGCGATGACCCGCGAGCGTGTGGTGGATGTGGTCGTGCCGATCGTGCCCGACACCGGCGGGCGCGGGCTCGGTGTGGTGTCGGCGATGGCGCTGCTGGTCGCTGGTGTGGTGCTGGCCGGTCTGGCCGTGATGGTCATCGTGCTGCTGTCGTTCCCGTCGCGGGAGTACTCGACCGTGCCGGTCACCAGGCAGTTCGGTCCGTGTGAGCCGTTCTGCTCGCTGCGCACCACCGCCCCGGCACCGGTGGGGGGTGAGCAGCGGTGATGCGCAGCTACCCCGATCCCGCCTACCGCCGCGACCGCGCCTGCGCGGGCGTGGATCAGGACGTGTTCTTCCCGGCCCCGTCGGGCCAGCAGTCGCGGCGGATCGCGCCGGCGCGGGCGCTGTGCGCGGCGTGCCCGGTGCTGGCCGAGTGCGCCGGGTGGGCAGAGCCGCTGGCCCGTGCCGGTGAGTTGACCGGCTGCGTCGTCGCCGGGGTGTACCTGCCCAGCCACCACAACACCGCCCGGCGCCTGCGCGACGCGGCCGCCGATGAGCTGGTCGTCATCGCCGCTACCGGCCGTCTCGATGTCGAGGGGGCCGCCTGATGGCCGCCTCCGAAACCACCGGTGTGGTGCGGGTTTTCCAGCTGCACCGGGATCGGGATGTGACCGGCTACTCGGGCACGGGGGTCGTCGCGGACGGCGTGATCCGGCCCGACGGGGCGGTGTCGATGCGTTGGCGCGGCCCGGTCCGCACCACGGTCGAGGCCGCGTGCCTGGCCGACATTCAGACCATCCACGGCCACGACGGCGCCACCCGCGTCGTGCTCGGGGCCGTCATCACGGGAGGTGCGGCATGGACCGCAGCGTGAAAGCCCCAGGACAGAACGGATTTTCGGAGTGGGCGCCGGTGCTGGTGCCTGGCGCAGTCGGCGGCGTGATCGAGGCGGCGGGGTTGTCGTTGCGGGTGGGGGAGTACCTCTACGCCGACACCCCGCAGACGGACGTGCCGTGGAACCCGATCGCGCTCGGGATCCACCTGGCCACCGGGCAGCTGGAGTGGACCGGCGCGGCCACCGGCGGCGCGGTCACCCTCGCGGCCGGGACCGCGGTCACGGTGGCCGGGAGCGTGTGGGCGTGGCGGGCGACCTGCCGCCAGTGCCGCAAGCTCGCCGACAAGCGCGGCCAGGTCTCGCGCCTGGCGGGCAAGGCGTTCGGGCGCACCGGCATCCGCAAGGAGGCGATCGATTCTCAGGCCCGCTACATGGCGCGGGGCAAGGAGCTGGCTGATCTGAGCCGGGAGGCGATCCTGGGCAAGGCCCGGGATCTGCAGGTGCAGCTGCGCGCCGGTGACGCCCCGGGCGTGCTGATCGGGCGTGCGGTCGCCGACGGGCGCGAGCTGTATGCCTCGTATGAGGATCTGCACCTGGACATCTGGGGTCCACGCTCGGGCAAGTCCACCTCGCGGGTGATCCCGGCGGTGATGGAGGCCCCCGGCGCGGTGGTCGCCACGTCGAACAAGCGCGATGTCGTGGATGCCACCCGCGGCGCTCGGGGTGAGCAGGGTCAGGTGTGGGTGTTCGACCCGCAGGGCGTGGCGAGCGAGCCGTGCACCTGGTACTGGGATCCGATCGCGTGGGTGCTGGGGGAGGACGGCGGCGCCGGTGCCCAAGAGCGTGCCGCCGAGCTGGCCGGGCATTTCGCCGCAGGCGGTGAGGCCGACAAGCGGGATGCGTTCTTCGACCCCGAGGGCGAAGACCTGCTCGCGGGCCTGATCCTGGCTGCCGCGGTGGACAAGAAGCCGATCACGCAGGTGTTCGAGTGGGTCACCTCCGCTCATGAGGACGCCCCGGTCCGGATTCTGCGCGATGCCGGGTTCGGGTTGGTCGCCGGAGCGCTGGCCGACCAGTACCAGGCCCCGGAGAAGCAGCGCGGTGGCGTGTTCTCGACGGCGAAGAAGATGGCGGCCTGCCTGAAGTACGCGCGGATCCAGCCGTGGGTGTGCCCGCCGGCCAAGGGGGACGCCCCGCGCAAGGCGTTCGACGCCGCGCAGTTCGTGCGCAGCCGCGACACCCTCTACCCGCTGAGCAAGGAGGGCAAGGGCAGCGCGGGCCCGCTGGTGACCGCCCTGTGCGCGGCCATCGCCGCCGCTGGCGAGGCCGAGGGCACCCGGCACCCGGGCGGGCGGTTGCCGGTGCCGCTGCTGATCGTGCTCGACGAGGCCGCCAACATCGTGCGCTGGGCTGATCTGCCCAAGCAGTACTCCCACTTCGGGTCCCGCGGGATGGTCGTGATGACCATCCTGCAGTCGTGGGCCCAGGGGGTGCGCTGCTGGGGGCATGAGGGCATGACCGCGCTGTGGTCGGCCGCCAACGTCAAGGTTCTCGGCGCGGGCCTGGACGATGCGGCGTTTCTGCGGGACCGCTCGGAGCTGATCGGCCCGCACTACGAGTTGACCACCTCCACCAGCCGCAGCCACGGCCAGAACGGGTCGCGGTCCACCTCGACCTCGCGCACCAGCGAAGTCACCCTGCACGCCAGCGATCTGGCGGCGCTGCCCAAGGGCCGGGTCGTCATCTTCATCTCCGGGCATCGCCCGACGTTGGGCCAGGCGGTGCCGTGGATGCAGCGCCCCTACGCCGCGCAGGTCCGCGCCGCGCTCGACCGGGCCGCCCGAGCTACCCACCCACAGCCCAGCGAGGTCCGCCCGCACCTGCGGGCGGTGCCCTCCTACCCCGACGAGTTGGAAGGCAAATCCGCATGAGCGACACCACGTTCGAGTTCGACAACACTGCCGAAGGCGACGACGGCGTGACCGCGATGCCCGCGCTGGTGATCCCGCAGATGGACCTGGGCCAGCTGCTCGACGAGGCGATCCGCAAGGCCGTGAGTGGTCAGCTCGCGGCCGAGGCGAAGAAGATCGCCGCTGGTGTGGTCGGTGAGCTGCTGACCCCGGAGGTCGTGGCCGGGATGCGCGAGACCGCGGTCCTGGAGGCCGTGCGAGCCTTGGATCCCAGCCCCGAAGCTTCGCTTCCCGGCGAGCAGGATCCGGGCGCGGCAGAGGACGACGCGGAGGAAGACGCGCCTCCGCCGCTGGAGTACCGCACGCTGGATGCCTTTGTCCGCGACTACCTGGCGATGATGTACCGGCGCGAGGTCGTCGAGCCCGGGTCGGCCAAGCACGCCCGCTGGTGCCCGCGCTGGTG
Organism: Nocardia farcinica; assembly: GCF_001182745.1. Classification (NCBI taxonomy): domain Bacteria; kingdom Bacillati; phylum Actinomycetota; class Actinomycetes; order Mycobacteriales; family Nocardiaceae; genus Nocardia; species Nocardia farcinica. The sequence goes on from NZ_LN868942.1 coordinate 9,362, forward strand.
GGAGCACGGCGAGGCGATCGGCCGCCTGGAGGCGCTGTGGCGGGCGTTCGAGGAAGCCCGCCACGGTGAGGGCTCGGAGATGAGCACCTGGTGGCTCCAGCACGCCGACCCCATGATGACCGAGCTGCTGTCCCCGACGGGCCCGTTCAAGTACTGCTCGGTGCAGCAGGGACACCACGAACGGCTGGCCCGGCTACCGCTGGTGCCCGCACCAGAGGGGATGTTCGAGGACGGGCACGCCCACGACCCGGCACCGGCGGTGCTGGTGGCGTCGTCGTTGACCCTCCCCGCGCCGACGCACCCGCGCCGACGCACGGTCATGGAGTTCCCCGAATGAGCGCCCCAGCCCGGCCGCAGCGCACCGCCGCGCCCGCGCAGGGCTCGTGGGAGACGATCACCAGTGCGCTCGAGACCGCGGTCGGGCCCGGCCGCCCGTCGGGGGCGTGGACGAAGTACTGCTGCCCGGTCCACGAGGGCGACGGCCGCGGGCACAAGCCCTCGCTGGGCGTGAAGTACGACGACGCGGGCCAGCGCACGGTGGTGCGTTGCTTCGCCGGATGCGACAACGAGCAGGTACTCGACGTGCTCGGGCTGCGGGTTCGGGACATGTTCGACCGGCGTGTCGAGCGTGAGGGCAGTGGGCGGGGCCGCCGCGCGAACCGGCCCCGCTCCCGGCAGCTCTCGCGTGCCGACCGTGCGATCGATGCCGCGGGCCTGCCGCTGACCCAGCCGAAAAAACCTGACCCGGGCCGTCAGCTTTCGCCGTGGCGCACGGTGGCGACCTACCCGTACCTGCGCGCCGATGGCACCGTCGCCGGGGAGGTCGTCCGCAGAGAGGCGCCGTTCGAGCACACCGGTCGTGACAAGCAGTTCCATCAGCGCCGCTGGAACCCTGAGAACGGCCGGATGGAGGCCGGTGGGTTCGACCCGCTGCCGTATCAGCTGCCGCAGCTGCTGGCGGCGATCGACGAGGGCCGCACCGTCTACATCGTCGAGGGCGAGAAGGACGTCGCGGCCGCCGAATCCGCGGGTCTGACCGCCACCACCAACGCCGGCGGCGCGATGTCGTGGACCGGGCGTCACGCCGAGTGGTTGCGCGGTGCCCGCACGGTGGTGATCGTCGCTGACCGCGACCCGGCCGGGTACCGGCGCGCTGAACGCGTGATGGCCACCCTGTCCGGGCTGGTCGAGCGGGTGCGGGTGGTGCAGGCCGCCACCGGCAAGGACCTGCACGACCACCTGCAGTGCGGTCACGAGATCGCCGAACTCGAGCCGATCCCGTACCTGGACCCTTTCGTCTCCGCCCCGGCGCCGACCACCGCGCCGGGGCGGCCTGCTTCATCGACCGAGACCTCCACCGACGTCTCGGATTCTGCTGAAAACACCACTCCGGGAGGACATTCCGATATGGCCGAATACTTGCTCGCACCTTCGACCGACACACCTCCGCCGCAGTCGGACGAGGTCGACCACGCCGGCCAGCAGATGGCCGCGTTGTGGCGGGCGCTGGTGCACCAACTGCTGTCGCACGCGCTGAAAGTGGCCGAACAGCGCCGCCGTGACGCCGAGGAACTGGCGCGCCGCACCACCGTGGAGAAGGCCGAAGCCGAGGAACGGTTGGCCCTGGAACGCAAGAGCGTCGAGACCAAGCTCGCGGCCCTGCGCAAACAGGGCTGGGACGCCGCCAGCCGGGACGAGATCGCCGACGCACTGACCCAGGCGCGAGCGTGGGCGCCGGATTCCGAGCAGGCCGCCGCCACCTTCGACGAACTGCGTCACCACCTGCAGGACCGGTTCGGGCTGCGGATCGACCCGCGCACCGATGCCGTCGACATCGACCCCGACGCCGCCGCGGTGGTGACCCACCTGGCCGACTTCGAGCGCAGCCGCGCGATCGATGCCCGCCTGGTCGCCGCCCAGGCCCGGATGGTGGAGGCGGTGGGTGCGCTCGACGGGATCGACGAGTCCACCAAGCAGGCCCTCTACGCCGACATCGAGGCGTGGCGGACCAACCCCAGCCCGCAGCAGCTCGACGTCCTGGCCACGAAGCTGGCCGCAGCGAAAGTGCCCGAACGAACCCGGACCCAGATCCGGTTCACCGCGGTCTACCTCTACGACGCCGGCGCCCAGCTGACCGCCGACGAGCACGCCGAACGCGGCCGCCAGGCGCCGACCACCCTGGCCACCCACATCCTGCGCCAGACCGAGGCTCCGCTGGTCGACCCCGGCGAGGAGGCCAAGCCGCGCATCGACGCCCTGCTGGTGTCCTACCAGGACCGGTTGCGCACCGGCGCCGACACCAGCTGGGTCACCGAGAAGTTGGGCCGTGAGGTCGCGGTGCTGACCGAGGAGGACCGCACCGCCGCACGCGAGCGAGGCAAGCAGATCCGCCACAATCCCGCCGGGAAGTTCGCGCCGCTGTGGCCTGATCACGTCGACCGCGACGCCTTGGCGGTGACGGTGTCGACCTACGCCACGCTGCGCCCGCAGGCCGACCGCGCGGTCGTGGCCACCGGCGACTACAACACCGCCCAGGCCGCGGGCCTGCGTCAGCAGGCCGACAAGCACCGCAACGCCATCGTCAAGGCCATCAAAACCGGCAAAGGCCTGCACGACCTGGAACGCGACCAGCTCGCCGCGGTGCTGCGCGACATCGACGCCGGACGCACCCGCCCGCCAGCGATGCTGTTCGTCGACGACCGCAGCGCCGCTCAGCACGACGCCGACCGCGCCGGGCAGATCGCCTCGGAAACCTCGCGGATCCACCGCCGCCAGCTCGATGAGATCCTGTCCACCGCGCGGGTGGACCCGGTCTCGGCGCGGGCCACCCGCGACGAGATCACCCGCGTCATGGACGCCCAGACCGCGCTCGCGGCCGGGCGGCAGAACCTGCACGACTACGGCGAGTCCGGTGTCGAGGACCGGCTGCAAGCCGCCATGACCGCCGTCGGTATCCCCGAACCGGTGCGCAACCAGGTCCGCAACCACCTCGACCGCGCCGCCGGTGAGGCCGCGATCGCGGGCAAGCAGGCCAACCGGATCCGCGACCGCTGGCTCGACCGCCACGAGGCCGTCACCACCGCACGATCCCAGCAGCCCGCCGGCGCAATCGACTACGACAGCCCGCAGCGGCGAGAGGGCCTGGAAACCAGGCTGCGGGCCTCGGGCCTGTCCGAGGACTGCATCGCCCAGCGCATGGCCGCCGACACCGGGCACGCCAAGCCGCCCTCGGCCGCACCCGCCGCCGGGATGGCCAAGCGCCGCACCAGCCCCGGCACCGGCATGCAGCGCATCCACCACCGCCGCGGCAAGGGCCGAGGGCCCGAGCAGGGCCTGGGCCGGTGAGGGTCTGTTCACCGTGACCGTGCACGACCGGCAGCCCGACACCTTCCCGTGGCGGGCTGCCCCAGCTCATTTGAAGACCCGTCGCCAGCTGCGTGCGGCCGGCCTTTCGCCCGGCGGGCAGGACGTTGCCGCGGTGATGGTCGGCAAGCGCCGCGGCCGCCGCCTGATCGCCTACCTGTTCGACGTGGGGCGGGCGCGGCCGAAGCGGACGCCCTCACCCGCCCAGCTGGCCGCGATCGAGAAGGCGACCCGCGAGCACCAGGCCCGCGCCGCCGCCCGCCGCGGCTACACCCGCACCGATCTGACCACCCCCACCGATCCCGGCCCGGGCTGGGACGAAACCACCACCCACCAGGAGGAATCCACCATGTCCAACACCGACACCAACACCGACACCGGCACCGTGCCCATCGTCGAGGGCGGGCCCGGCGCGCCGACGCGGCTCACCCTTACCGGGCGCGAGCAGCGGCTGGCCTTCCTGCGCACCGTCGCCGCGGTCAACCAAGCCAAATACCACCGCGAGCAGCTGGATCAGCTGGTCGTCGAGGCCGAAAACGCTGGACGGAGCGAGGATTTCGGTCGCCGGTTGGCGCAGCAGCTGGCCGAGGCCGAGGATCAGCTCGCCGCCGAGGACCCGTGGCGCAACCCGCACGCGCTCACCCACGCCCTCGCCGAGGCCCTGTACTGGTCGCCGGGTTCGGACCTCGCCGCCGCGCGGGTGCAGCAGATCGGTGAGCAGCTCGCGCACCGCTGGGGTGTGGTCCTGGACGGGGTCGATCCCGAGACCTGCACCGTCGGTATCGATCCCGCCTTCGACGCCGCCGCGGCTCAGCTCGCCGTCGACCGTGCGGTGGTGCGGGCCCGTGAGCGCGCCATCGCCGAGACGCTGTCGCAGATCCCGATGCCCGAGCCCACCCAGGACCGGGTGGTGGCCGCGGTCACCGCCTGGTACGACGCCGAGGGCGCCGGAACGGCCACCCCGCACGACAGCGACGCCCTGGCCGCGCGCCTCGAGGAGCTGCACGGCCACCTGTCCGCGCTCGACCTCGCCCAGCCCGAACGCGACCAAGTGAGGTTCACGGTCGACTACCTGTGGCGTGACGTGCGCCAGGTCGACCTGCTCGACACCCCCGTGATGGTCGACCCCGGCCAGGAAGTGCGCGGGCGGGTGCCGCAGCTGCTCCAAGCCTTCGCCGAGCAGCGGATCGCCCCGGCCGAGATCGGCGCCGAGATCTCGGTGATGACCGTGGAGGATCAGCAGGCCGTGCGCGAGGCCGGCCGCGCCATCCGCGCCGGAGACGAGGTCGATGTGCGGCTGTGGCCCGGCTACGCCGACCGGGACCAGCTGCGCGAGCAGCTCGAAACCTACGCCCGCGACGCCGTCGAGGCCGGTCGAGAGGCCGACTATCTCGCCGAGACCGAACTGGCCCCCTTCGACGCCGCCCTGGTCGGCATCAACGACGACATCGAGGACCGCATCGAGCGGATGTCGGTGAGCCACGACCAGCTGCTGGCCGCCGCCGAGGCCGCCAAGGGCCTGGCCCCGGCCGAGCGGCACCAGATCCGGGCAGTCCTCGCCGATGTCGAAGCCGGGGTCGCCGAGGACTACGAACTACCCGAACTGATGTGGGTCGACGAGCGCAGCAAAGCCCAGCTCGACACCGACCGCAGCCACCGGCAGGCCGCCGTGCTGGCCCAGACGTTCTGCCGCGAGGCGATTCAGGCCATCGCCGACGGCAAAGCCCAGCCCAGCAACGCCCACACCCAGACCCTCGAGGGCGTGCTGTCCACGGTGGGCGACAACCTCTACTCGGTCGCCTCCGGCAGCGTCGACGACGCCCACCGAACCCAATTCGTCAAGGACCGCACCGAACTCGGGCGGGCCCTGACCGCCGCCAGGGTCTACGCCGAGACCAAGGCCGACATCCGCGAACTGGTCGATACCCGTGCTCGCCAGGCTGGGAAACTCGGGCGCGGCGCCGTCGAACGTGAGCAGCGGTGGAAGACCCGCACCACCGAGATCCTCGCCCGCCGCGACGACGCCCGCGCCCAGCAGCACGCCGCCCGGACCGCACGACCTCGTTCCACGAAGACGTGCGCCACCCGCGTGGACCGCTCGGCCCAGACCACCTCCCCCGCCCCAACCGGCGCCCGGACAGCGGCCAGGCGGCACTACACCCCGGGGGTGGAGCGGTGACCGACCTCGTCGAGCTGCTGGTCATCGCCCGCGTCGACACCACGGCCGCGGTCGCTGACCTGTTCAGCTGCCAGACCTACTACGACGCCGACATCGGGACCGAAACCGGACCCGGCGTGGAGGCGATGTGGGAGACGCTGACCGTCGACCCCGCCGCCCCGGTCTGCCTGGACTCGCTCGACCAGGCACTCACCACCTCCGGCTACCGGCGCACCAGCGCCTGGCGCAAACGCGTCACCGCCGCCGGCGCCATCCGCTACTTCGCCCACGCCACCATCGCGATCCCCGACCTGCCCTAAACCCGCAGGCGCGAGTCAGCCCCCCAGAGCGCGAACCTGGGGGGCTGACTCGTGCCTGCGACCTGACTACTTCTTCCCGCGATCGTTCTTGGCCGCGCTGGACTGCGCGCGTGGCGCGAACCCCGACTTCGCCGTGCTGCTGTCGGGATTCTTCGCCGCCGTCGACTGGATCCGCGAGGCGTCGGCACCGGTCATCTTCGTCTCACCGCCGCTCTTGCCGCTGGACTTCGACATGACACCTCCTTTCCTCGCCCCCTGCCACCCAGTCTGCGCCGGTGAGGGGCGGCCGTCACTCCCCGAGCGCGTCGTAGCACGGGCGGCACATCGGCAAAGGCCCAGACACCTCACCCTCGGTCTCCACCCGCACCAGCAGGCCCGGCTCGGCCGGATCCAGACACACCGACCCCGGCAGGCCGCGGCGCGGATGGTAGAACGCGCACACGCACCGGCAGCCCCCGCCCTCGTGCTGCTCCCACCGCCACAACGTCGGCAGCTGAACGACTTTCCCCGGCAGCGGGTCGAAAGGTGCCTTCGACCGGGCGCACCATCCACCGCATGCCGAGCCGGAGCTTGGCTGGCGTGTGCCCACCTTCTCCGGCCACATTTCTCTCCCACAGAACCGTGTGGTTGGTCTGTTTCCGCAGGTCGAGGTTGGTTCGATTTCTGTCGGTAGTGGGTGGTAGATGTGCGGCGCGTTCCGGTGGGGTGTGGTGTGCCGGATCGCAGGTTTCACTTCCCCGGTCCACAGGGGGTCGGGGTCGCATCTGACGTTCGGGAAGGTTTCGACTTGATCGGCATGGGTGTGGTCGTAGTGATGGTGGTGGTGGCCGGGTTCGCCGGCGTGGCGGGCTTCGTGATCGGTCGTAGTCGTGTGGCTGTCGCCGAGGAACGAGCGCAGCGCGAGGGCGCGGTCGCCGAGCAGATGCGGCGCGAACGCGACACTGCGGGAGATCTGGCCCGGCAGGAGCGGGACACTGCTGTAGAGCAGGCCCGCAAGGAGCGCGACGCCGCGGTCGAGCAGGCCCGCAGAGAGCGGGACGCCGCGGTGGAGGAAGCCCGGCGGGAACGCGAAGGTGCCGCGGCGCAGGTACAGGCTTTGCAGCAGCAGGTGCGGGAGGCTGGTGCGGCGCGTGCGTCGGCGGAGGCTGAGTTGGTGGCGGCGCGTGAGCGGTTCGCCGAGCAGGTTGCGCTGCTGCGGGAGGAGCACACGGTCCGGGAGAAGATCTCCGCCGAGGTGTCCAAGCAGGTCGGGGCCGACCTGATCAAGCGGTTCACGGACTTGAACGACCAGCGGGCGCAGGCTACCGCCCGCGAGATGGATCAGCGGCGGGAGTCCATTGATGCCCTGGTCAAGCCGGTGTCGGCGGCGATGGAGAAAGTGGCCGAGCAGATGCAGCAGGTGGAGAAGGACCGAATTCGCGCCCATGCCTCGTTGACCGAGCAGATGCAGCAGATGTGTGCGGTCACCGAGCAGTCCCGAGCGGCCAGCGAGGAGATGCGCAAGGAGACCCAGCGTCTGGTGCAGGCGCTGCGGCGGCCCGAAGCCCGCGGCCAGTGGGGAGAGAAGCAGCTGCGGTCGGTCCTGGAAGCGGCGGGCATGGTGGATCAGATCAACTTCGTCGCGCAGCAGACCTTCACCACTGAGGAGGGCGTTCAGCGCCCGGACATGGTGGTGCAGATCGGCGGCGGCATGTCGGTGGTCATCGACTCGAAGGCCCCGTTCGGGGCGTTCATTGAGGCTCAGGACGCTCGTGACGACGCCGAACGCAAGCAGCGGCTGTCCGCTCACGCAACGAATGTGCGCCGACACATCGACCAGCTCGCGAAGAAGGAGTATTGGCGCCTCCCCACGCAGTCGCCCGAGCTGGTGGTGATGTTCATGCCCTCGGATGTCTTCCTGTTCGCTGCCTTGGAGCAGGACCCGAGCCTGTGGGCCTACGCCGAGAGCAAGAAGGTCGTGCTCACCACACCCAGCGCGTTGATGGCGCTGCTGCGGTCGATCGCTGCGGTCGTCCGCCAGGACGCGGCGGTGGCCAACCTCCAGAAGACCGTCGAGGTATGCCAAGAGATGACCAAACGCCTCGGCGACTTTGTCGGTCATCTCGCCAAGTTGCGTACGAACCTCGACAAGACGGTGACCAGCTTCAATGAGGCGGCCGGGTCTCTCGAACGACGCGTCCTCCCGCAGGCCCGCCGTGTCAATGAACTCCAGGGCAAGCAAGACACCATCCCCGAGATCCCCGTCGCACACGCGCCGCGGCAGCTCGCGATACCTTCCGAAGTCACCGACGCGGACAGCACCTCAGCAGCATGACGAGACCCCGGTAGGCGCAGGACGCGTGAGTGTCCCGAAGGATCCCCTGCGGGACACTCACGCATCTGGATCGGCTCGGAGCCTGGTGGGCGGTTTGGCTAGGTTGGTTGGGGCGAAGGAGAATCGGGCGTGAGGCCCGGCTGAGGGCGCTCAGCCATCTTCGTCGGGCCACTCGTCGAGCTGGACCCATTCGCCGAAGGGGGGCTTGCCGGGTGCTAGGACGACGATCTCGTCGGTCGACAGGCTTTTGGACAGGAATTTTTCGATCGCGAATTCTGTCTCGGGTCGGTCGTCGGGGTTGCCGTCGTAGATCCAGAGACCACCGGGCTGCTTCATCTCTGAGGCGAGCCGTTCATCTGCGGTCGCGCCTGGGAACTGCTCAAGGTAGGTCGCGCCAGAGGCTTGCGACTTCATGCCGGTGAACTGGCCGTCGACTCGTTTCCAGATGGCGCTGCCGGGCCGTGGACGTACGTGGTCTGCCATGTACGGAAGGGTAGATCGCTGCAGCGACAGCGGCCCACCCACAGCAGGGGCAAACGAGGAGAACCCCCTGCCTGTGCGGGCAGGGGGTTCTCCGGGGGTCTAGTAGCGAAAGATCCTGTCTGACGCTGTACGGCATCCACTGTACCTGAAAGTTTTCGAGAGGCAAATAGCCCCACCAGAAATCCTTGTAAGTTCAACGACATGCCGCACCGGATCGTGCCTCACCTCAGCCCTGCCCGGCTTGCTCTGTATCGGGCCGAGTGCAAGAGCAACAGCGACCATCGTGCGGGAGCGCTCTACGCCTGGCAGATCGAGCTGCACGCGGCCTGGTACGAAGTTCTCGGGCTGGTGGAGATGCTGCTGAGGCACTCTCTCGACAATGCCTTGGGGAACTGGAACCACGCCAGCCCACTCCCTGGAGGCGGTACTCGGGAGTGGTTGGTCTCGGCGGCCAAACCTCTGAGTTCTCTCAGTGCGAAGATGGCCCGCGACGCGAGGACAGAGGCGCAGAAGGTGGCCAAGCGACGGTCCCGGCAGCACCCACGCTACGGCGTCACCCCGACACACGACGACTTCGTTGCTCAACTGACGTTCGGCAACCTGGCCCATCTGCTCCCGACGAAGGCAGCGCCGACGAAGCGCTCAACTCGAGCCACTGGTCTGTCCGGCCGGGAGAACCTCTGGCTGCACGCCGCGATCGATGCGTTTCCGAACCGGCACTTGGTGTGGCCCCCGGGGGCACGGAAAGACACCGTAGGCCGAAAGGTCTGCCTCGGATACCACGTCGGCAACAGCGTCGAGCGACTCCGTGTCCTCCGTAACCGAGTCGGTCATCATGAGCAGACCCTCAGTGCGAACCATGCCGCTCGCCATGAGGACGCGCTGATGCTGGCCCGCGCGATCGACCCCGACGCTGCGGCAGCTATCGCCGATCTGAGCGCTGTGCCGCGGGTCCTGGCCCGGCGCCCGCGTTTCTGACTTCGCCGGGAAAAGTACCCAGACCTCCTCACCTCGCGGAGATAGCGTCTGGCCTTGCCTGATAACTACGGTTATCGGGCAAGGTAGAGCCGAACGGGGTCGAGCGACCTGGCGCGAGGGGGTTCCGGCGCCCGGAGCTCGATTCCCGGTTATCGGGCAACTCGGCGGAGGAGGGTGCGGTGCGCGATGAGAACGAGGTCATCGACGAAGAGTTCGTGGCGCCGCCGCTGGCGGTGCCGATCGAGCAGTTCCTCACCGACCTGGCCAACGCCAACCGGCCGGCCAACACCATCCGCGCCTACCGCGCCGACCTGACCGGCTTCGCCGAGCACGTCAACGGCGGGCTCCCCGGTGTCGACGTCGCCGCGGTCCGCGCGTTCCTGTCCGGGATCGCCGACCTCGCCCCGGCCACCCGCAAACGCAAGCGGGCCGCGGTGGCCGCGTTCTGCCGGTGGGCGGTGCGCCAGGACCTCCTGGCGGTCAACCCGATGGACCGCGTCGACACCATCACCGTGCCCAAGACCCTGCCGCGTCCCGCGACGGCCGCCGACATCGCGAAGGTGTTCGCCGCGATCTGCCCGCGCCGCCCGCGCAAGGAGGTGCCGGTCGAGGTGCTGCGGGACCGGGTGCTGTTCGAGACCGCCTACGTCTGCGGCGCCCGCGCCAGCGAGGTGTGCGCGCTGCACGTCGAGGACTTCGACCTTCGCCTGGACGACGAGCACGTGCGCCTGCACGGCAAGGGCGGCACGGTGCGCACCGTGCTGCTCCACGACCGCGGCTACGTCGCCATGCTCCGGCTCTACCTACAGCGCACCGGCTACAGCGCCGGGCCGATGTTCCGCGCCAGCATCAACGGCCGCGGCGGCCCGCTGTCCTACTCCCCCGCCCACCACCGGTGGAGCCGCTACTGCGCCGCGGCCGGGGTCGACATCGACATCCACCAGCTCCGGCACTCCCACGCCACCGAACTCATCAACGCCGGCGTGAGCATCGAGGTCGTGCGCAAACGGCTCGGCCACGCCTCCACCGAGACCACACAGGTGTACGCGCTGCTCGCCGACCAGGTCGCCGACAATGAGATTCGGGCTGCCCGACGGCGCCGGGGGCTGTAGCCGCTTCGGGGAGAACCTGGCCCAGCGAACATCGAGTGAATTTCGTCCGGGCGGCATACCGTAGAAGCAATCCGGGTGCACGCCGACCGAACCCAGGGGGACCAGTGGCCAGGCGCCTCGCCCTCGGTCAGGGTGCGGTCATGCGAAGCAGGTGTTGGCGAGTCTGGATGACATCGGCGAGGGCGCGGTGGCCGCCGTCGTTGGGCAGTCGACGCCAGGAGTGGGCGTGTTCGGTGCGGGGGACCATGACGTCGGCCCAGGCTTTGGGGGAGGCCAGACGGGTGCGGGTGATGCCGTGCCGGACGCAGTCGTTGGCGATGACGGCGCGGTCGTAGTCGGCGTTGTAGGCCAGGATGGTGCGGTTTTTCGTGATGCGGAGCAGGCGTTTGTAGACGGTGGGCCAGTCGGGGACTCCAGCGGCGTTGATCTCGGCGGTGGTGAGTCCGTGTAGGCACGTGGGGTCCAGTTGAACGGAAACTGGCGTTAGCGGGGCTGGTGCCGGAGACGTGGTGTCGTGGAGAAGGTGATTTGAGCTGGCTAGCGCATGGCCATGGGGAGGTTCCCGATGACGAATAGCCAGGCAGAGGAGCTCACGCCGGGATCCTGGGGCCGCCCGCTGCACGATCTCGACGTCAGCGCCGACGACTGAACTGTCCACCGTCCACTTGTTGGTGCCGCGGCGATACAGGGGTGTCGCGATCGAGGAACCTCACCATCGGAGAGCGGTGGGTAGCGGCAAGGCCCGATGGTCCGGCCATGCCGCTACCCGGGGTTGTTCATGATTATCGAGGACGCGGTTGGTCGGCGGCGGCGTTTACGGTCTTGCGCATCTGCGCGTGGGCGCGGTCTGCGGTGGTGGCGGGGTTGATCACCAGCAATCGAAGGTGCCGATCGTGTGGGCCGAAGACATCCATCACCTGGGGTGGCTGGTCCGGAAGTGGTCCGGTGACCTCGATCCCGTCGGGCGCGTCGATGCGGCGTTGGGAAAGGCTCAGCGCGTTCCAGTCGAAGCTGATCCGGGTGGTCGCGCCCAGCCGCGGGGTGAGGGCGGTGACCAGGTCGTGCAGTTCGCTGGTGAGATTGTCGGTTCGGGGCCACCAGGCACCGTCGATGCCGCCGGTTTCCTCGTCACGCTCGCGCAGCAGCAGCCGCGGTGTGCGGGTCGGCGTGTCGAAAGGTTGCCCACCGTCGGCGCCGGCCTGGAATCGGCCCAGGCCGCGGTCCGCGGCGGCGCCGCTGTTCTGCGGCGGGTTCTGTGTCATATCAGGCCTCCGGTCAGGGCCGGGGATCGGGCGACCGATGCGCGTCGGTCTGCCGGGTCCATGGCTGCGGGGTGACCGCCTTCGTCGTCCCAGCGGCGCAACGCAGCCTCGTTCTGGGTGCGATCGAGGCTGTGGCGGGTGTCGGCGGCCACGAGTTCGTCGGCGGTGAAGGCATTGCCCGGTCGGGATGCGGCCCACAGCAAGGCGTGGGCGGCGGCGGTCTGGGTGTTGGCGGGGATCACCATCAGGACCAGGCGGGTGCGGTCCAAACCCAGGACACAGAGTGTGTGGGCGGGCAGGTGCCGGTATCCGTCCAGGCGAACCGAACGCCCACCGAGCATCGTGCGCCTCGGCGCCGGCTGCCAGGCGTCCATGTTGTACATGATCCGGTCGAGGCTGCCCGCCCGCCGACCCAGCAGCGCCTCCAGACCGGCTAGTTCGGCGACCAAGTCGCTCGTGCGGGGCCACCAGGCCCCATCCACCGCCCCCAGGCGGGGTGCTCGCGGTGTCGGTAACCGCCGTGACGACGGTGGCGGGCCGCTGCGGAGAGCAAAGCGGGAAGAGCCGTCCAGCAGGATCGGCTCGTGTTGTCGCGTCATCACGACGCTCCTGACCGGGGCCGCCTGGCGGCCCCTGTTCATTCGCCGGGTGACGACCAGACCACGGGTGGTCTCGTACGAAAAGCCCCCGACACCTTCATCCTACCCACCGGGTACACCCCGGCCCGACGTGCACGCATACACAGTGACCTGCGCTCTTTACCGAGTCGTCATGGTCGGGTGTCGGCGGTGCTGTCGTTCACGGTAGATGGGGAGGACACTCGAGAGATGGAAGGCAACAATCGTCGGCGCCCGCGCCTGTCCGGCCGCCTCGCCGAACCCACCGACACCTGTGTACAGCCGGACACCGCCACGATCTGCTGCCGGTGTTCAGCAGGGGCCGGTGCTGGTCAGTGACCCCCTTGACCGCCCGGGCGTGGGATCTCGGGTACGCGGCCGGCTGGCGGCTGGTGCGGGCCCTGCCGCAGCGGTGGGCGATGCGATCGTTCGAGGTCGCGGCCGATCGCGCGGCCCGGCGAGGTGGACCGGTTCAGCTACGCCGAAATCTGGCCCGGGTGCTGTCCACCACCCCGTCGCAGGTGCCCGACGAACTCGTGCGCGCGAGCCTGCGCTCCTACGCCCGCTACTGGTGCGAAGCGTTCCGGCTGCCGTCGATGGATCCGGTGTGGCTGGCCGAGCGCATCGAAACCGCGGCCACCGGGCTCGAACACATCCACGAGGCAGTCCAGGGCGGGCGCGGGGCCGTGCTGGCGCTCCCGCACAGCGGCAACTGGGACCTGGCGGGAGTGTGGCTGGTACAGCGGGTCGGCACACCGACCGTCGTCGCCGAGCGGCTGCAGCCGGAATCGTTGTTCCGGCGCTTCGTCCGGTTCCGGGAGCGCCTGGGATTCGAGATCGTCGCACTCACCGGCGGCGCCGCACCGCCGTTCGCGCAGCTGACCGCGCGGCTGCGGCAGGGACGGATCGTCGGGCTGCTCGCTGACCGCGACCTGACCGGTGCGGGTGTGCCGGTCACCTTTTTCGGCGAAGCGGCCCTCATGCCGGCAGGCCCGGCCCGGCTGGCGATCGACACCGGCGCGCCGCTGCTGCCGGTGCACTGCTGGTTCACCCTCGATGGCTGGGGATTCCACGTGGACGCGCCGATCGACATCGCCGGCGGCGTGCAGCCCACGACTCAGACCCTGGCCGACCGGTTCGCCGCCGGTATCGCCGCGCACCCCGCCGACTGGCACATGCTGCAACCGCTGTGGACCGCCGACCACCTCATCCGCGAGCAGGCGCACGGTAACCCGCACCACTGATGCGGGCCAACCGTTCATCAGCGCGCACCGCGGCCCGGTCAGTCGCTGCCCCGGATGGCCCACATCCGGGGCGTAAACTCGACAGTATCCGGCGGCAACACGCGCGCTGACCAGTAGAGGTTGCGTCGTCACCGGATTCAACGATCCGGCCTGCCTTCCGACAAGGCCGCGACAGGAGCGTCCGATGACGCCATCACCGCTACCGCCGCCGCGAGTTCTCGCCTCGACCCCGCGACTGCATCTTCATCAGGATCCGAAGGACTACATCGACGCCACTTGGTGGCCACGATCGATCGACCTCGTCACCGAGCTCCCCGGTCTGCTCACCGCACTTCAGTTACGGACCGGGCCGATATCCCGCGTGGTCTACGACCCGACCGTCTGGTCACCCACCGACTCGCATCTGCTCATGGACGAGCGCGCCATCCGACTCGACCCGTACCCGTTCGAGCTGTTCGACACCATGTATGTGTACGGAACCAACGGCACCGTGATGGTGCTGCAGATCGTCCGCCCGAGCACCGACCCGGCACCCACAGTGACCGGCGAACCCACCCGATCCACGGCATCAAACGCGCCGGGCAGAAACCACGAACCCCGCCCCATCACCACCCACGCCGCGATGGGCGCCTCCACTGGTCAGTGACCGCGCCGCCGAGATCACGAGTGACGAATCCGCAGCTCGCTCAACTGACCTACGAGTGCCGAGTCTCACCCACTTCACCCGAGCCCATTTCTGCGAAATCTGGCGCTAAGCATCTACCGCAGGTAGTGACATACTATGTGCGGCATCGCGGCGGCCGAGCTGGAGAAGCGGCCGAGCAGCCAGTGGTCGACTCGCGAAACTATGTGCGGTAGGACTCGCCTGTCGACTCACGGAGAGCAATGGGGGACCGCTAGCGGAACATTCCGCGCGGATGTTCCTCAATCCCCTTCGCCTACCCGGCGCCTGCCGCGCCAGCAGTGTGCGCGCCAGAGATGTTCGGGCGTGCGGTTGCCCGAGCGAGTTCAGAAGGGGACGGCCTCGCCCAGGCGCTGGATGACTTCGCGGGCGGCCTGCGCGCTTTCGTCGGTGGCGGCCGCGGTCACCCCTGCCGCGATGGGGGAGAGCAGGCCCTTGATCATGGTCAAGCCACGTTTGACGATTCCCGGATCCGGTTCCTCATTTACGACCTCGGCCAGGATCGTCTCGGTGTGCTCGCGAACCTCGGTGGTCTCGTCGTCGGCCAGGGGGAACCGCGGCAGTGTGGCGAGCAGCTCGGCGAGAGTGGCCGCGAGCTCTTCGTACCCGGGGGCGATCTGATCGCTGTGGGCTTGTCCCTGGTGCACGGTTCCGTTGTTCCAGGCCAGCTGGGCGTGCGAGCCGTGGACCGTGACGATCGGACCGTTGTAGTTGGTGATGTTCGCCGCGGGCGGGTAGACCCCGCCCGCCTCCATCTCGATCGGCACGCGGACCGGGTTCTTGGCGAACTCCCGCTGGATCTCGCGGCTCATCTGCTGGATGCCACGGCGATTGATCTTGAACCCGCTCATGGACAGGTCCTCCTTCGACACGAATAGTTCGATGGCCCACGATCTCATGCACGCCCGACAGCTACCCCGACAGCTACTCCGCCCTACTCAGACGGGCGCGCCGACGTCACGTCGGTGTGGGTCGGTACCCAGCTGTCCTGGCCTGGGCCTCATCGCCATCTCCGGGCGAGGATCGGTGTGACAGCAGGTGCCGTGATCTGGAACGTCGAAAGGTCCCGCCCGGAGGGCGAGACCTTTCGACTCCTGTTTACGGACGGTGCGCTGCTCTAACCATTGAGCTACGGGCCCTCGTGGTGGACCCGACGGGATTCGAACCCGCAACCTTCGCAGTGCCCTCGATTCTACTGGAGGGGACCGACAGGTCTGCGGCGGTGGTGCAGCGTGGAGCCGCGCGCGCTATCGTCGATGGCAGCACGCTGCTGGCCTCGGGCCGGGCAACTCTTCTCTAGGTGATGAGGAGCCTGGGATGCTCGGTCGCTGCGCGAACTGCCACTTCCTCTCGCCGGATCTCCCCGGAACTGTTCCCAGTCCGCGGTGCCCGCTCTCGACCGAGAGGGGTCGTGCGCCCGCACGATGTGAAGACGACGAACCGACAGCTTCACCTTGCCCGGAACCTGTCGAAGACACCGTCGTCCCGCTGCTGCGGCAGCTGTGTCGAGTCCTGGAGTTCGTGCTCCATGTCGGGTCGGTTATGGATTGGGTCGGACAGTTCATGGATTGGGTCGGCCACGTGCTGGAGTCGATGCCCTAGTGCGCCCTTGTGCTGCTCGGCGTCGGTGCCCAGCAGCACAATCATGTTGTGCGGTCTTGGAAACCTGAAACGATCATCTGCCAGTACTGCTCGATGGAAGTGGTGTGGCTGCCCACTATCTACGGCGGGAACAAGCTGTTCGACGCGAAGATGTACCCGACCTCCGAGTCAGCTCGGGGTAATCGGTTCGCAGCCAAGCGCAACGGATCGGTCGTCGACCTGGACGACATCCACAGCAATCGCTGGCCGGCGGAATGTCTCCACCTCCACCGGTACTCGTGTTCGGAGTACAACGCGGACATGGAGGCACGGATCTGGACGACGAAGCAGTCGCCCGGACGGGACGGACGACGCATCGCCGAGCCTCCGTTCTGAGCAGCGCCGGGCAGGGTACGAACCGGCCGGGACCCCAGAGGGCGTGCGCTCTGGGGGCCCGCGTCGATGGAGCTGGTGGCGCCGGGTTATTCCGTGTCCCACCAGGCTTCCGTGGCGAACCGGTCCCAGTGGTTGTTCAACTCCACGCTCAATGAGGACTCACCATCGTGGTGGATGGTGAACTCGAAGTTTGCGGCATCGGCGATCGCGCGCATGTTCATCCACGTCGCCGAGATGATGTTCGCGTACAGCTCCGACGGGAGCGGTTTGTCGAACTCGATGGTCAGCTTCTTGCGAGCCACCTCGCACCCCCAGTCGCTGTATGGCACGCCCGGCCAGTCCGGCTCATGCTGGAGCGATCATAGGGCGGCAGGACCGGGTGTCCGAAGTGAAAAGGGTTCCGGTGGGGTTCGCGGGCACCTCGGACGCTACCGGTCGTGCTTGTCGATGGTGCCGAGCTGGGTGAGCGCGGTGCGCAGGTGGCGGGCTTGCTGGTCGGCGGTGTCGGCACCTGCGGAGAGTGCGGTCGATGCCGTGTCGGCTGCGGTGGCTACGACGGTGTCCTGGGTGTCGGCGAGCCGGTCGGTGACTGCGGTGATCTCGTCGAGCAGTTGTCGGGCGTGGGTGGTGGCCAGGAGCAGGTCGGCGACGAGAGCGCGGGGGTTTTCGGGTCGCTCGACCTGTGCGTGGTCGTAGTTGGCCAGGCGGGTCTTCCAGGGCTCGATGACCGCGGCGCCGAGTTCGGCGAGCGGGGTGTGGGTGCGGGTGGCCCATCGTCGTTCGGCTTCCAGCGGTGAGACGCCGGCCGCGGCGGCGATGGCCTGCCAGCTGGCGCCCTGGGCGCGGGCGGTCCGCACGGCGTCGATCAGCTGTCCCTCGGCGCGCATCGCGTTGGCGGCGGTGACCTCGACGGGGTGGACGATCCTGTCCAGGGTCTCGTCGCCGTGCTTGTGGTTCATCCAGGGCTCCTCGAGGTGGCGCGGCATTCCGGCGAATTGGTGGTCGGCAGAACTGGTTTCCGTGCTGGGTGCCGGTTGGTCGTGTGCGAGTATGCGCGAGGGCCGGGGCATGTAGCCGATGCCCCGGCCCTCGCGGGTTGTGGTGGTCAGGGTCCGGTGGTGATGAGGGCGGCGATGCCGAGCCAGAGCCAGTGCCAGGACTGGTCGAGGTGGGCGGCGCCGGTAGCGAGTCCGGTGCCGGCGCGGTAGAAGCCGCCGGAGCCGAGAAGGTCGGCGAGCCAGGCCAAGGTGGCGCGGCGGTCGGCCCAGTAGTGCGTGACCGCCGAGACCGTCAGTCCAGCCGCAGCCCACGCCGGTTGGACCGGCATGCCGAGCCACCTATCGACGGTGGCCAGGCACAGGGCGAGGGTGAGGGTGTAGGTGGCGACGTGCTTGGTGCAGGCCCAGCGCCCGCTCCAGCCGGGTCGGCCTTTGGTCTGGGCCTGGTGGTCGGTCTGCACCCAGTAGTCGCCGACCTGGTGGGCGACGAGGTAGGTGCCGAGAACGGCCGCGAACACCGCCGCGCCGGTCATGCGGTCCTCCTGGCGGCGGTGGGGAACTGGCTCCAGATCACGCCGTCGAGTTCGCGGCCGGCGGCCTTGGGGGTGCGTCCGCCCCACTGCTTGAAGAAGAACGCCGTGCCCGCGGTGACGCACTGGTCGCGCAGGTCGCGCACCCATTCCGGGTCGATCGGCCGCGCGGCCGGGCCGGATTCCCCGCCGACGATCACCCAGTCGATCGCCGGGCGCGGCGCCCAGTCCGCACAGGCGCCACCGCAGGCGCATTCGTTGTGGTCGCCGTCGTCGGGCCACCGGCACGAGCAGCCGTCCGGGCACCGGTCGGGGAAGAGCCACGGGTCGAGGTCGATCGGGCCCAGCAGCGGCTCGCACGACAGAAAACGCACCGCGGCGTCGATGGCGAGCAGGTCGGTGATGCGGTGGGTGACCGCACCGTGCTCGACCGAGGTGCCGATCCAGACGTTGTCGGGCAGCACCAGGCCGCGTTCGGTCAGCCGCCGCGCCCGCGACGGGCGCTTGGTCAGCACCTGGTAGGTGTGCTGCGGCGTCTGCCGCATGACCTCGACGACGGCGTGGACGAAGGCGTCGGGGACACGGGCGTGGAACAGGTCGGACATGGAGTTGACGAACACCATCCGCGGTGCCCGCCACCGCCGCGGGATGTCGAGGGCGTCGGGGTGGACGCTCACGCCGAACCCGGGCCCGGAGGTGCGCGGGTCGCCGTCGCGCTGATACTTCGCCGAGCCCATCGCCTTGAGCCGTTTGGCCATCGCCAGGGCGTAGCAGTGGTCGCAGCCCGCGCTGATCCGGTCACAGCCGGTGACCGGGTTCCAGGTGGTTTCTGTCCATTCGATACCGGTGGCGCTCATGCGGCGGTCCTTTCGATCGGTTCTCCGGTGATGGCTTCGACGAGGGCGCAGCCGATGACCTCGGGCACCGGTGGGGTGACCGCGTTGCCGTAGCCGGCCGCCTGGGTGCGCTTGTCGCCGATGGGGATGTAGGTGGGCGGGAATGCCATCCCGGCCCGGATCTCGTCGGGTTCGAGCATCCGGAACGTGCACTCGGCCAGGATTCTGTCGGGGTCGATGCCGAGCAGGCCGTGCCGGTCGCGGGTGGTCAGGGTGCCCATCGGCTCGGTGAGCGGGCGGGCGAGGCCGGTGCGGTAGTAGGGCACGAGCAGCTGCTCACGCGTGCCCGCCAGCTGCTCGACGACCGCGGTCGATCCGGGCGGCTGCACCAGGCCGTGGTGAAAGCCCCTGGCGGAGAAGGTGCCCAGCGGTTCTCCGACGTGGCGGGCGGTCTTCCTGCTGCCGCCGCCGCGCAGGCTGGTGATGAACGGCGGGATGGCCACGGCGAGTTCGCGGCGGGTGGTCTGTGTCGGCAGCGGCTGGCCGGTGCTGCGGGCGGTGAGGTCGGCGCGCTTGCTGGTCTGCACGATCAGCGGCGGCACCACCAGGCCGTCGCTCTCGCGGGTCGTGCGGGCGGGCATCGGCGCCGACAGCGCGGTGGGGTCGGCGCGCCAGGTGCCCCCGGCCGGGGTCAGGAACGACTCACCAGCGAATTTCGCCAGCCCGATCCGGATCCGCTCCATCGTGGCCGCGGCCAGCGGGCGGGCCCGCTCGCCGATCTTCTCTCCCGGATCCAGGCTCCAGTCGATGGCGGCGGCGGCCGGGACCGTGAACGGCTCCACGATCTGGAAGCGGCAGGACTTGGCCGGGCAGCGGTAGACGTACTGGCCGTGGCGGGCGCCGTAGCGGCCCATGTCGATGCCGGGCTGCTTCCAGGACTGCACCGCGTCCACCACCCGATCGCAAGTCGGGCACCAGGCTTTCGGGCGCAACCATTTGTCCCAGTCCGGGCGTCGCCCCAGGGATTTGAGCCAGTAGGCGACATAGAGCCGGTCGCGGCTCTGCGGTGCGGGCAGGCACCGGCGCGGCACCGCGTGCATGCTGTTGAGCGCGATCACCCGGGTCTCGTAGCCGGGGCCGATCGACTCGATCGCGCGCAGCCAGCGGTCCCACTGATCCCAGCGACGGCACTGGATGACGTTCTCCATCACCCCGGCCAGCACCGGGGTGCCGCGCCCGGCCATCGCCCGCAGGTAGCGCGGGATCTGCTCGACCAGCCCGCGCGAGCGGGCCTCAGCCGGATCCTCGATCACCGTCCCCAGCTCGTCGTCGCTGAGCAGCGTGTACTGATTCGACTTGTCGAAGTACCGTTTGCGGCCCTTGGCGTCGGTCCAGGCCGGGCACGCCGGCGACGCCCAGAACAACTCGGTATAGGGCAAGGTCGCCAGGTCGATGGCTTCGACGTCGCCGGGCGGAAGATGCTCGGCGTCCGGGAAGTTCAGTGTGTGGACCTCCACACACACCGGGTTGTGGTTGGCCGCCAGCCGCAACTCGATGCCGGGAACCTCCTCCCAGCCCAGCGAATCGCCACCCCAACCGGCGAAGTAGACCGTGGATCTCAGAGACATCCGAACCCCCATCATGTGAACCAAATTCGCGTACTCAGTTCACATTGAGGCTCGGCCGAGTGTTTGTCAACTATGTTCGCGAACAGTGTTATGCGATGATGGCGGGCATGAGCGACGAGACCGACCACGCGGCCGCGATCCGCGCCGCGCGAGCGGCCTACGACCAGGCCCGCTCGGAGTTGTTCGCCACCATCCGCGCCGCCCTCGACGATGGCGTCGGCCCGTCCGCGATCGCCCGATACAGCGACTTCACCCGCGAGTACATCGCCCGCATCCGCGATGGCAAGGGGCCCAAAGACATTCGGGGGTAGCCCGCGGTGACGTCAGCCGCCGAACTCGGCCTGGCAGGTGAGTCCGGTGTCGCCGAACCGTCGACCTTTCGCTTACAAGGCGAATGGTTCGGCGGGACGGCCTTCGGCCCGTTAGGGCAGCTGCGCCCATGCGGGCAGGGGTTCTTCCAGGTAGAGCAGGATGCGGATCCAGGCGGCCAGTACCAGGGCTGCGGCGATGCTGTAGGCGCCGGCGGCGATGCGGACCTGCGCGTCCCAGCCGTGGTGGTGCCAGGTGTTCCAGACCGCGTAGGCGGTGAAGCCGAACAGCACGCAGCCGATGCCCATGTAGGTCACCAGGGTCTGCACCTTGAGCAGGATCGGTTGCCGGTCGAGGTCCATCACCTGCCGGGCACGGGCGCCGCCGAGTTCGTGGGAGGCGACGCCGAGCATCGGGAGTTTCGTGGCCGAATGCAGGCGAACTTCCAGGATGCGGATGGACTGGTTGCGGGTCAGGACCGCGCCCATGATCAGCACGTGGAAGGCAGCGACCATCCACAGCGGCACCGGCAACAGGACCGGCCACATCGCAGCGGCTTTGACGTCTTTCCACGCGGTCACGACCAAGCCCAGGTATGCGACTGCACCGGCGATGAGGGTCAGCGCCGAGGTGTTGTGCTGGGACTGATCGGCCCGATCGGCCTGGTAGAGCGCAGCCAAAGCGGTCACCTCGACCGCGTCGACCGGCGGCAGGCCCGCCGGGCCCGGCGAGCCTGCGCTCGGCGGCGGAACGGGTGCTCCCATACTGTCCCCCGGGAAGATCAGGGCGAGCTCTGCCCGCCGTCACCGCCCAGGATAGAGGCAGCGCATCCGCGGCCGATGTGTTTCACCGGACCCGCCCAGGCGCCACACGAAGGGCCGTCACACCTGGCATCGTGGCTCGACGCAGGGGCGTCCGAGCGGGACCGCGTTCGCGGATTACATGGTGGGGGTGGAGTCGTCGAGGTCGACAACCGCTACCGCGGGTGTGGGGAGGGATTCGGAGCCGGTGAGGAACCGGTTGAAGCCGATGGCGCCGTCGCCGATGGTGCGTTCAACGATGGTCGTGGTCACGTCCTGGATGCGGCCGCCGGCGACGACGTGGTCGAGCAGGACTTCGGCCAGGCGCAGATCGGCGGTGTCGTAGTCGTGGTGGACCGAGACGTGCCGCAGACCCGGACCGGCGGAACCGAACTGGGTCTTGGCGCCGGTGAGCGCGCCATCGACGATCAGGATCCAGACCGCGGCCGCGCAACGGTCCGCCGCGATCCGCAGCCGCCCGGCCAGGGTGCCGTGCGGGTCGCAGCCGAGCCGCTCGGCGACGTCGAACATGCTCTCGGCCGCTCCCAGCCGCAGCAGCTGGCGCGCGACGTCGATCTCGGAGGCCTCGAACTCCTCGCACAGATCATCCAGCGGTGTCGCCTGCTCCCAGCCCTGCCGCAGTCGATCCACCATTCCCGCGTCCCAGTAGACGGTGCGGGCACGGCGAGCCAGCTCGCGCAGCGGCGACCGCCAGTCGTAGTCCGGGTCGGCCAGCACCCCGCGCAGGGCCTCGACAGCGGTGGGTCTGGTGTCGAAGTCCGGCGGGAGCATCTTGCGGCACTGCGTGGCGAGCGCGCTCACGCTCCGACCGGCCTGCTCCGCGATCGCCTCGACCGGCAGCCCGGCACGCAGCAACTCCACCAGCTCGGCATTGCACTCGTCGGTCCACAGTTCACCGCTGCGGCGGCGTCGTCTCGGTGTTTCCGGCATCGACAGATCCCTCCCTGACCGAATCCCCTGCGCCACATCCTGTTCCCGGCGCACACCCATGATGACGCCGACCACCGACAGACCAACCCCGATCAGATCCACTCGCGCAGCGCGGGAACCGGCGCGCGAACCACACAGACTCCCAGCCGCGAACCGGTGATGCAGGTCACACCAACCGGTGACACCTTTTGCATCTGGGGTGTCGTTCTGGCATCGCCTGGTGGTGCGGACAGCGCTAGCGCCCGTGGCAGCAGCCGGCCAGCGCGCAGTTGCTGCCAGTGGACGCGGTCAGAAGAGGATGAGCAGCAGGACGAACGCCACGGCCGCGGTGACCCACCACTTCCAGTGCGTGGGCAGGATGCGTAACTCGCCGGCCTGGCCGAGCCGGTAGATGTGGTCGACGGCATCGCGTTCGCGTGGGGTCAGCGGCCGTGTTCGCGGCGGCACCACGGTGGTCAGCGGCGTGTACGGGCAGGTCGGCAGCGGGTGGTAGGTCTCCGGGCAGCGCAGGTTCAGACACCGGTACCTCGGCGGCGGGTAGTACGTCATCGCGTGCTCACCCTCTCTCCCCGGGGTCGGGGTGTGAGCGTAGCGCTTCGCGTGGGCACAGGCGCCGGACTCGGCGGCGCAGGTACAGCTGCCCGTGCACGGCCAGCACGATCCGCAACCGTGCCACCGCCCACCGCGCCCGCACCTGTTCATCGGTCATGTCGTGTTCGACGCAGACGATCACGGCGAGGTTCCCCCCGGCGACGAGGATGCCCTGAGGGTGTCCGCCTGGCATGGGTGGGGGTTCAGCTGGCGAGGCCGAGCAGCTCGAGCAGATCGTGGGGCCCATCGCCGTCGCTGTTGCCGGCGGGGAGCTCGAACAGAGTCAACGTCGATGTGTCGGCCGCGGCTTCGGCTGCTCGCTGCTCGGCGCGTTCACGGATCGCGCACGTCGGCCCGATCCCCTGGGCGACCGACTCCGGCGAGAGCAGCCAGCCGTGGCAGCGGCGGCAGTGCGCGACCAAGCGCACCGTGGGTCCCTCGGTGGCAGCCATGCGTTCCTCTCCACGGAGTGTGCCTTCGCCGCTCAGGGTGACACGACAGGCCGACACCCTGGGCGCACTTCGAGGTCGATGCACCCCTGGGTCATGGCTCAGCTGGTGGGCCGGTCGCAGGAAGGCAGCGTCCAGTCTGCGTGCAGCGCCAGGGCCTGCTCCAGGACGTCGGGACAGTCGGTGCCGGCGGGCAGGCGCTGATGTGCGGTGAGCAGCAGATGGTCGAAGCGGGCGCGCTCCGGGCCGGCGGCACCCCCGAGCGCGGCGACGGTGTGCAGGAACTGGTCGGCCAGCACCGCCGTCGGAAGACCGCGGTCACGGCTGTGGCGGCGCAACAGTTGCTCGGCCGCGGCGGAGTCGAGGCCGTAGACGAGCATCAGCGCCCCCCTTGGCTTGCTCGACGCGCCCGCGCGATCGACGCACCCCTTCCAGAACCTCCGCCCAACCCGGCCAGTCCGCCCGATCGCTGCCCTCGACACCCTCGCTCATCTCCGCCGTGTACCCGCCTCCGCACGCCCCAACGTCAGGTTCAATTCGCTCGCACACCTCTTGCACTTTGAGTGCAAGAGGTGGGGAATTACGTCCGACAAAACACCGTCCAGAGTCAGACACACCTTCTGCATCTCCATCCCCTCCAGGCGCGTATTTCGTCCGCCGAAACTCGGTACGGTGGGGAGAATGACCCGTCCGGAGGCTCCCGAACTCTGCCCGCGCTGCGGCGAGCCCATCGTGCAGCTTCCGTTGGGTCGCCGCCGCAAGTGGTGCTCGGACTACTGCCGGCGCCGCGCCGACGAAGAGGGCCTCAAGGTCCATGAGGTCGTGCGCGAACGCGAACGGGTGGTGTACCGGCCGGAGCGGGTCTCCCGCGAGCAGCAAATCGCCCGACTGCTCGATGATCCAGAGGCCACCGAGCAGCTGCTGCGCACCCTGGCCTACCGGTGGCGTCACACCGCCCCGGACCCGGCCGCCCGGCAGCAGATCGCCCCGACGCTGCTGGAGTTGTGGCAGGCATTTCACGCCCGCATCGACCCGCACACCGCCCAGCACCCACCGGCGAAGATCCCGACGGTGGCCGCTGAACAGCGCGCTGCCGTCGAACGCGTTCTGTCCTCACCTCGCTCGACCGCCAGCGTCATCAACCGCGTCACCGACCGGCTCGACGCAGGAGAACTACGAAGCGGGCGCGATGAAGCGATCCTCAACGCCATCGCCTACCTGACCACGCGCCGGCGCTTCCCACGCCGATGACGCCCGGATTCAGTCCAGCAACGAGTGAGCAAGATATCCCAAAACCCCGGGGTTTTGGCGTGAGCCCGGGGACGGGCGGAAGGGGGTCGGTGACTACCCGTCCGCGCTGGGCTCGAGGGCAAGCGAGCGAAGCTCGTGCGGCAGCACCACCGCCGGGACCCCGTTCCTACCGCCCTGTTGATTCAGGGAGTCGGCAGCGAGTTCCGCAGCGCCGGTGCGAGCAAGTTCCGCAGGCTCGGCGTCGCGAGTCGGCAGCCGAGGTGGTTCCGCCGCTTTCGGGGGCCCGAGGACGGGCCACCGCGCCCCTGCGTCCTTGGCCCGTTCGCCACCCCTTGCTCATCGGCCCCGGGCAGGGTCAGCGCTCGAATCCGGTGTCTCGGTTGTTGCCGCGCGCTGGTCGGGGCGGCGTTACCGGCGCCTTGGTGCTGCGAGTGGATGTGCGACGAGGCGTGGCCAGTCGTTGCAGCGTCGCCGCCTCAGCGGCTTGGCGATCTCGTGCGGCGCGTTCGTCCTCGATCGGCAGCCACGGGCGCGGCCGTGACGGGGTCATCGGCTTCTGCACTCGCCGGTTGGTGTTGGTGGCGTGCAGCGCCTTCTGGTTGAGGATCGTGTTGGTGGTGATTGCCGGGTCTTCCCCGGTGACGTGGGCATGGGCGCGGTAGGCCGCGACCCAGGCCGGCGAGCCTGGAGTCGACTCGTATGGACGGTCCGGGTTGATCCCGGCGGCGCGCATGTGGACCTCGGTCAATGCTTGGCGGGCCTGGGAGTACATCGCCTCTGCCGCCTGTGCCTGCCCGGCCGCGCGCCGTGCCTCCGCTACCGCCAGGAAGCAGTCCATCATCGCCTCGATGAGCGCGATCTGAGAGGCCTGCCGCGAGGTCGTCGACCACAGCAGCCGCGCCGCCGCCCGCACCGAGGCCGTATCGGCACGCTCTCGGCGCGGCAGCCGCCGAGCGGGGTCGGTGTCACCGATCCGGGCGAGCTGACGCGACAGCCGATCCATCGGGCCCGGCGCGGGCTCGGTGGATACGCTCGCGGCCGCGAACAGTCCTGCCGTCGCCGAGGCGGCGCGGCGCACCGCGGCGTGGTCCTCGGCCGGGATCGCCTGAATCCGCTGGCACCACCGGGACACGGCCGCGAGCGCCTCGGTCTGGGCCGCCGGATCCAGCGGCCTGTGCGCGCCGGCGCGGGCGCCGCGCCGGTCGCTGGCCGCCAGCAGCCGCCGCCACTCTGCTGCCGCCTCCTGCTGTGCGGTCTCGGAGGTCTCCCACCCCGCCCAGCTGCGCAGCGCGGGCAGGGTCAGATCCTTGCCCAGTTGCAGCCCCGAGTACCCGCGTGGTGTCTCCCACACGCCGGTCTCGACGTTGCGCTGGGCGGGCATGCGCACCGAGTAGCCGACGACCTCCTCGGTGGAGTCCTTGGCGAACCGCGGCCGCACCACGATCTGCTGGGTGCGCAACTCCCGCAGCCACTCCGCCTCACTGCCCGTGGCCGCCGCCGCGGCCCGCACCCGCCGGCGCAGCGCCTCCCGGTCGGTCTCGTGTGCGCCGACGCGCTGCATGTACGCGCGTTCGGCCGGTGTCGTGGCCGCCTCGGTCTCCCCCGTCTCCCGCGACGCCAACACCCGCAGCCCGTGCTTGCGTTCGACCCTGCCCGCCGCCCGCTGCGAGCGCGGCCGGTCATACATCATGTCCACCAGCGACCCGTCCGCACGCACCACCGACATGGCGATGTGGATGTGGTCGCAGCCGTTGCGGTTCGGCCCGTGATGCACCGCCGCCCACCGCACATCCGGCACCGCGTCCCCGGCGTCGACGAACCCCATCTCGCGCATGAAGTCGGTCGCAATCGCCTGCCACTTCTCATCCGAGAGCGCACCCTCGTCCGGGTGCAGCGCCAGCGAACAGTGCCAGGTGTTCTCATCGCTGGTGGCGGCCTCGAACGCCGCCTTGCGGCTCATGCTCTCCGCCATCAACGCGCGAGCCTTCTGATAGCTGGTGACCGACACCGGGTCACCGCGCAGCAGAACCTGGCGCGGACTGTCGAGCAGCTTGCCCAGCTCCCACGCTCGCGCCTGGTTGATCCGGCCGGCGAACACCGCCATCGTCACCGCATCCCCCGCCAACACCCGCTGGCCGACGTGTTCGTTGTAGCGGCCCGGACCCGCCAGGTACCACAACAGCCGCTTGATGTCCGAGCCCTTCGTCGAGTTCGGAATCATCGCGGCCTCACACCCCGCCGCCGTCCACGTCGTCGATGCCGAGCACCCCGAGGTTGTCCACCCGCTCCGCCCACTCCTGCGCCGCGGCCAGCTGATCCTCACCGATCACCGACGGCGACACCGACGGCGTCTCTCCCATCACCCACCGCGCCAACGCATCCATCTGCAGCGCCGCACGCACCACCGCGGCCACCGCCAACGGCAACCCCTCGGCCAGCTCCCGGTTCTGGTGGCTGTAGCGCACCAGCTGGTTGAGGTTGTTCAGCGCCCGACGATCCTGCTCCCCCTCCTCCAGCGCCCGCAGCGCCGCAGCTGCCCGCCCGACCTCTGGGGTCGCCTTGCCCAGCGTCGTCTCCACCAGCAGCCGCGGCACCGTCATCCCAGCCGCCTCTGCCCGCACGGTGAGGTCGGCGTACTCCGAATCCGACAGCTTCACCACGCACCGGTGCGACCGCCCGCCGGCCACGTTCGCCTGCCGCGTCCGACGCACACCGGCACGCTGATTCCGCGACTCCCCTGCCATCCGCAGCCTCCCAACAGCCAGCGCAGCGACCACCCGACACCCGGGCGGGGTGCACCATTGGTGCACCTAAACCTTAGCTCGCTCCCACTCATTCTGTCCCAGACTACCGACCCGGACCGTACAAGGCCGTGTCGCTGAACGGTGACCACACCGGGAGAGTGGAGCGCAGGTGCCGGACGGCCTCTCGGCACGGATCGGGGCGCGGATCCGGGTGACGCTTCCGAGTTGGGCGGTGGGTGCCCCCGGTACTGTCGCGGCGGGGTCCCTGGTTTGTTCGCGCTGCCAGGGGCTCCGCACACAGAAGGACCCCGCCGGGTACCCGCCGGCGGGGTCCTTCGCGTTCGGTGCTGCCCGGGGTTCAGACCAGGCGGGGTCCGGAGACCTTCGTCGCGGCTTCCAGTGCGCGGCCGACCGTCGAGTGCGGCAGGCCCATCGTGGCGCCGATCGCGTTCGGGGTCGCCCCGGCCGAGGCCGCTTCGTAGATCGCGGTGAGCTCCTCGACCGACTTGCGCGAGAGCTTGCGATCGACGACCGCGCGCGCGATCACCGTCGCCTCCGCGCGCGACAACGCGCGATCGAACGGGCCGTGCCCACCGAGTCGCGCGCGCGGGGCGGGTTCGGTCGCGCGCGCGAGCGCCCCCTCGATCACTGTCGATCGCGCGCGGCCCGCGCGCGACGGCCGCGCGCGATCGGCGTCCTCGCGCGCGATCGGCGAGACCGGCTTCGGATCGCGCGCGATCGACACCACCGCGCGCCGATCGCGATCGACGCCCTCGGTCGCGCGCGCGACGCTCGCGCGTTCCTCGCCGCCGGGTCGCGCGTTCGACAGCTGCTCCTCGGGTGTGTGATCGGCGCGCGAGTCGCGATCGGTGTCCAGCTCAGGACCGGTTTGCGCGACGATCGGCGCGCGATCGACCACCTCGACCTCGCGCGCGATCGACTCCGCCTCGCTGCCGGACTCCGCGCGTTCGACACTGGCGTCCGCGCGCGCGGCCGAGACCTCGCCTGCGATCGACACGGCGTCCTCGCCCGCGCGTCCGTCACCAATGTCCGCGCGCGAACGCGCGATCGGCCCGCGCGCGATCGACGCGCGATCGACCGGATCGCTCGCGCGCGACTCGTCCTCACCGCCGGCCACCGCCTCGCGCGCGCGATCGATCGCGGACTCGGCCGCGTGCACAGGCGCGTGGTCCTCGTCGCCGCGCGCGAGCGGGGCTGTCGCGCGGGCGGTCAGTTCGCGCTCGACCTCGCGTTCGAGAGCGGCGATCTCCGCACGCACCGCGGGGTCGGATTCGATCGTGTCGAGCGTCGGCCGCGGCGCACGGGCGGTGTGGTCGGCCCAGTCGGTCACCGGCCGGTAGTCCGGCAACGTGTAGGCGCTGAACCTTCCCTCCAGGTGTTCGGCGAGTCGATCGCGCACCGAATCCTCCCCGAGTACGACACCGTCGTCGGCGGCCTTGTCGATCGCGCGGTGCAGACGCTGCATGGCCTTGCGCTCAGCCCGGCCGCCGCTGCCGTTGATGCGGGCGATGCGGACGGCGTCGGCCGCGAGGGCCAGGTCGGCCAGGCGCCGCTCCACAGCCACCTCGGCGACGGTGCGGTCGGTCGGGTCGGCGATGCCCCACTTCACCAGCAGCCGCTGCGGTGTCCACCGCAGTGTCATGCCGCCGGCGCGGCCGGTGAGCTGGCGACGCTCCAGCGCCATCGACCGCTCCCAGCCCCACGCCGCGACCAGCGGGGCGGCCAGGCGCAGCACGAGCAGCCCGACGTCGTTGGTGGCGTGGGAGGCGGCCAGGACGCCGGACAGGATGGTCAGCACCCACATCGCGATGCCGTCGACGCCGGCGGATCCGGTGTCGATCTGGGAACGCCGCGCCCGCATCGCCGAGGCGACGACCATGAGCTCGATGAACGCGAAGCACAGCGCCTGCAGGGCCGGGTGCATGTGCAGCGACTCGGAGAACATCACGTACATGCCCTGCGCGGCCACGATCGAGGCGATGCCCGCGGTGAACAGGGTGACGCTGCGTTCGATCTTGGCGCTGCGCTGGTCCTTGGCCTTCCGTGCGACCGCTTCGGCTGGCGTGTGGTCGGGGGTCATTTCTGCTCACCTTTCCGGCGTGCCATCTCGTCTTCCAGGCGCGAGATGGTCGAGTGGGCGGTGTCGAGGGCTTGGCGTAGCGCCGCGACTTGGGCGTTGGCCGCTTCCTGCGTGCGGGCCAGTTCGGCGGCGTGGTCGGTGCGCATTTGCTCGCGGTCGGCGCGCGCCTCGGCGCGCGCGCTGGCGAGTTCGCTGCGCAGCTGCTCGCGCTCGGCGCGAGCTGCCTGAGTCAGCTCGGTCAGCTCTGCGCGGGCGACCTCGAGGTCGCGGCGTAGCTGCTGAGCCTCGGTGCGCGCGTCGGCGGCGGCCTGCTCAGCTCCGGCCCGCTCGGCTTCGGCGTCGCGTTGAGCCTTGCTGGCCGCGCGAACACGGGTTTCGGCGGCGCGGATCTGCTCGTTGGCCGCTGCCTGGATCTGCTCGATCTCGGTCGCGGTCTCGGTGCGGATGGCGTGGACCCGCTCGGCGGCGGCCTGCTCAGCGGCGGCGATCCGCGATCGAGCGTCGGTGAGTGCGTGCTCAAGTTCAGCGTGCGCGGCCGCGACGTCGGCGCGTGCCTGCTCGATCACGGTCGCGGCCTCAGCACGTGCCTGGTCCACCTCGGCGGCAGCTTCGGCAGCGCGGGCGTCGCGATCGGCGATCGCGTCCTCGGCCGCGCCTTCGGCCAAGGTCTTGTCCTCGATCGCACGCGCCAGCTCACGGCGAGCGGACAGCGCCTCGTTCTCGGCTTCTGCCGCTGCGGCGCGGGCCGCGTCGATCTCGGCTTGTGCTTCGGCCCTGATGCGGGCGACCTCGGCGACAGCGGCGTCCGGATCCCCGGCGGTGGCCACGATCTCGGCCACCCTATCGACGATCTCGGCCTGCTGCGCGCGGTGTGCAGTGGTCACCATCTCCCACTGCGCCAGCAGCTCGGCCAGCGACGCCCGCGCCGAGGTCACCGGTCGCGGCACAGGACGATCCGGCCGTGCCGTCGCACCGCCAGCGGCTTCGAGCTGGAGTTCCCGCTTGCGCTGGAAGGCAGCCGCGCGATCGTGGCGACGCCGCACCCCGTCCGGATCGACGTGGAACTCCCCGCAGTACTCGGCCTTGCGTCCCCGTCCAGGCGGCGCGGGCGGCAACGGGTGACCGGCCACCGCGAACTCCCCCGAGCCGGGGTCGTAGGCGACGGGGAATTGACATACGCGCCGGTCGGCGCCGTCATCTGCCCCGACAGCGGGGCCCTGCTCTGGATTCGTCACCCTCCGATCCTACCATAAACGTTTTCGTTTATCATTCTAAGATTACGTTCTATCGTTTTAACGAAAACATTTGTCCGGAATGTCCCCACTTCGTTTGGATGGTGGACATGCGGGGCGCGGGTCGTGGGCTGGCGAGGCGTCGGGCAGGCGGTAGGGTCTGGCTGAAATCCGGGCGCTTACCTCGCTTTGGGCGAGTGGGTGAAGGCGGACCGGGGCCGTTTCAGTCGCCGAAGGGTGTGCGGTGGAAAGACTCTTTCCACCGCACGCGGCGAGATAGCGAGTGGAGTTGCAGCGATGGCAACTGGTGGTGTTCTGCGTCTGTTGTTCTCGACGCTCAAGGGCGGGCCAGGGAAGACGACCAGCGCAATCCTGACCGCGATCGCGCTCAGCCGTCGTGGCCTGACCGTGGTGGTCATCTGCGCCGACACCCGCACTCGGGGTGCCACGGACTGGGTGCAGGAGGCCGAGCGGGTCGGTGATGTGGTCCCGTTCCGGTTGGCGATCTGGCACGAGAGCGACGGGCCGCTGTCGCAATACGCGCGCGGAGTTGAGCGTTCGACCGGCGCGGATGTGGTGATCATCGACACCGGCGGTGAGCAGCCGGAGAACTTCACGCACGGCTGCCTGTACGCGGACTGGCTGATCGCCCCGGTGGGCCCGTTCCGCGCCGAGCTTCGGCGCCTGGTGCCGACGTATCAGAGTGCCGCCGCAGTCGACGAGAGCGGGTCACCCCTGGAGATCAGCGTGCTGCTCACCCGCTGCCCGGCTGCACACAAGGGCAAGGCGAAGGAGGCGCGTGAACAGCTCACCTCGAACCTGGTGGGCGAAGACGGACAGCTCGACCCCGAGGTCCCCTACGCGTTGGGGCTGGACGTGCTCAACACCGAGATCTCCCGCGGCGTCGCCTACGACGAGTTCTACGGGCTGATGCCTGAGGACGTGGGGGAGTACGACGCGCTGGCGAACGAGATCCTCGACCGTCGCAGCAGGACCAGCT